>NZ_CAMPHN010000021.1 GCF_946885885.1 uncultured Pseudomonas sp. | reverse complement strand
CGCCATCTACCAAGGTCTGCGCCTTAGCCAGCGCAGCACACCCGACAAACGCCTGTTGGCGCTGCTTGGCGTGCTCGCCCTGTTGTTTCACGGCGGCAGCCTGTTCATGCAGATGCACAGCGACGCGGGGCTGACCCTCGACTTCTTCAACGCCTCTAGCCTGATCGCCTTCGCGGTGATCCTGCTGACGTTGCTGGCGTGCGCGCGCATCCCGGTGGAAAACCTGCTGATGCTGCTGTTTCCCCTCGGCTGCCTGACCGTGCTGCTCGCACAGCTCATGCCCAGCGGGACCATTCAGCCGATCACCGAACAGCCGGGCATTCGCGTGCACATCCTGCTATCGATCATCGCCTACGGCATGCTCACCATCGCCGTGCTGCAATCGCTGCTATTGCTGCTGCAGGATCATCAGCTCAAGCACAAGCACCCGTCCGGGCTGATCAAGAACTTCCCGCCGCTACAGACCATGGAAAGCCTGCTGTTCGGCTTCCTCTGGGCCGGCTGGTTGCTGCTGTCGCTGTCGCTGTTGTCCGGCGCGCTCTATATCGACAACCTGTTCGCCCAACACCTGGCGCACAAAACCATTCTGTCCTGCTTCGCCTGGATAGTCTTTGCCGTACTGCTCTGGGGCCGCCACCAACTCGGCTGGCGCGGACACAAGGCCATTCGCTTGACCCTGGCGGGTTTCTGCCTGCTGATGCTGGCCTACTTCGGCAGCAAGCTGGTCCGCGAATTCATTCTGCACATCTAGGTCATCTGCCGTGGACAACGTACACCCAGGTTTTCTGCTCGGGCTGTTGATTTTTCTATTGGCCTGCTCGGCGTTTTTCTCCAGTTCCGAGACCGGCATTCTCAGCCTCAACCGTTACCGCCTGCGCCACCTGGCCAAGGAAGGACATCGCGGCGCCAAGCGCGTCAGCGACCTGCTCAGCCGCCCGGATCGCCTGCTCGGCACCATCCTGATCGGTAATAACTTCGTCAATATCCTCGCCTCCTCTATCGCCACGGTGCTGGCGATCAAGCTATGGGGCGAAGCCGGCATCGCCATCGCCACCATCGGCCTGACCCTGGCACTGCTGATTTTCGGCGAGATCACGCCGAAAACCCTGGCCGCCCTGCACCCGGATAGAGTGGCCTACCCGTTCAGCCTGCCGCTGCTGCTCCTGCAAAAGCTTTTCTACCCGCTGGTGATCATGCTCGGCTGGATCAGCAACGGCCTGCTCAGACTGCTCGGCATCGACCCGGCCAGCAAACATAGCGACAGTCTGACCACCGAAGAATTGCGCAGCGTGGTGCGCGAGTCCGGACATGAATTGCCGAAAAACCGCCAGAGCATGCTGCTGGGCATCCTCGACCTGGAGCGGGTGACGGTCAACGACATCATGATTCCGCGCAACGAGGTGACCGGCATCGACCTGGAAGACGATATCGAGACGATCATCAGCCAACTGACCACCACCACCCATACACGCCTGCCGCTATTCCGGCACGACATCAATCAGGTCGAAGGCATCGTGCACATGCGCCAGATCGCCCGCCTGATGAACAACAACCAACTGACCAAGGACGCCCTGCTCGCTGCGTGCAACGACCCCTACTTCGTGCCCGAAAGCACGCCACTGTCCACGCAGTTGATCAATTTCCAGAAAGAGAAACGCCGTATCGGCATCGTCGTCGACGAATACGGCGATGTGATCGGTATCGTCACCCTGGAAGATATTCTCGAAGAGATCGTCGGCGATTTCAGCAACCAAAGCGCGCTACGCAGCCCGGATATCCATCCGCAGGAAGACGGCACCCAGGTGATCGATGGCGCCGCCTATATTCGCGAGGTGAACAAGGCGCTGGATTGGCACTTACCCTGCGACGGCCCGAAAACCCTAAACGGCCTGATCACCGAGGTACTGGAAAGCATTCCTGATAGCGCCGTGTGCCTGGCGATCGGACCTTATCGCCTGGAAATCCTGCAATCCTCGGAAAACCGCGTGAAAAGCGTCAGGGCCTGGCAAACCAGCACTACGCCGGAATCGAAGGTGGAGGCGGAATAAGCGTTTCGGCAAGCCCCTCGGCCCAGACCCGGTAACCCTCGCGCGAAGGATGGTAGCCATCGGACGCCAGATATTCGGCGGAAAACCGCAGTTGCAACGAGCAATATTCAGCCGCCGAATCCGCTGCAACTTGGCGCAAGGCCGTATCGAGCATAGCGGCGCGTGCGCCCAACATCGAACGCAACAACCAAGGCAAGGCGCTGAAATGCTGCATCGGCGCCACTGCGCTGAACGCGACGCGCGCGCCGCCAGCCGAGAAACGCGCGGCCAGGCTGCGCAGTGCACCCTGCCAGCGGCGAAGCGAACTGAGCCCCGTGGTATCGTTGACGCCGAACACCAACAGCACCAGATCAGCCTTTTCGTCCGCCACTTGCGCGATCAGGCGCTCATACGCTTGCGTCGCGGTGATGCCGTTTTCGCCGCAGGCACGCCAAGCCACCGGTCGCCGCTGGCGTCTCGCCAAGGCTACAGCCAACTGACCGACCAACCCCTGCTCCTGAGTCTCGACGCCGACACCAGCGACCGTGGATTCCCCCAGCACCAGCAAGCGCAGAGGCTCGCCGGGCCAGTCGGCGCCCGCCAGGCCACGCTGCGCGCCGGCCGCCGCGGGCAAACGCAACGCATGCCGACGGGTATGCAACGCCAGCGGCAGCAATACCGGCAGCAGCAGACAGAGCGTCAGCCACCAAACACCCCCGCGCCAGCGGCTCACGACTTATAACTCGATAACCACCGCCTGCGCCGCACGAGTCGCTTTGGCGCGCGCCGCCGTCAGTGACTCGTCGCGCGCAAGGGCCACGCCCATGCGCCGCTGGCCGCTGACCTCGGGCTTGCCGAACAGACGCAAAGCAGTATCCGGCTCGGCCAGCGCCGCGACCAGATTACCGAAGGCGACCTGTTGCGAGCGCCCCTCGACCAGCACCACCGCGGAAGCCGAAGGCCCGAACTGGCGGATAGCCGGGATCGGCAAGCCGAGAATCGCCCGCGCATGCAGGGCGAACTCGGACAGGTCCTGGGAAATCAGGGTGACCAGACCGGTATCGTGGGGGCGTGGCGAAATCTCGCAGAACCACACTTGATCGCCTTTGACGAACAGCTCGACGCCGAACAGCCCGCGCCCGCCCAATGCCCCCGTGACCGCCAACGCAATGCGTTCGGCCTCCTCGCGCGCTTTGGCGCTCATCGGCTGCGGTTGCCAGGACTCCTGATAGTCGCCCTTGACCTGGCGGTGCCCGACAGGCGCACAGAAGCTGGTGCCGCCGGCATGGCGCACGGTAAGCAGGGCGATTTCGTAATCGAAGTCGACGAAGCCCTCGACTATCACCCGCCCCTTGCCGGCGCGCCCACCGGCCTGGGCGTAGTCCCAGGCGGCTTGCAGGTCGTCGGCACTCTTGAGTAGCGACTGGCCCTTGCCGGAAGAACTCATGATCGGCTTGATCAGGCAGGGAAAACCGATTTCCTCGACAGCTGCACGGCATGCCTCGAAAGAGTCGGCGAAGCGGTAGGGCGAGGTCGGCAATCCCAATTCTTCGGCCGCCAGACGACGAATGCCCTCGCGGTTCATGGTCAGTTGCGCGGCCCGCGCGCTGGGAATCACGGTAAAACCTTCGCGCTCCAGCTCGACCAGAGTGGCGGTGGCGATGGCCTCGATCTCCGGCACTATGTAATGCGGCTGCTCCTGTTCGATCACCGCGCGCAACGCCGCACCGTCGAGCATATCGAGCACATGGCTGCGATGCGCCACCTGCATGGCCGGGGCATTGGCATAACGATCGACGGCGATCACTTCGACGCCGAGACGCTGCAACTCGATCACCAACTCCTTGCCCAGCTCGCCGGAGCCACACAACAACACGCGGGTCGCGCTCGGCGACAAAGGGGTTCCGATACGGGACATAGGTATTCCTCGAGTACAGGGGGATTTAAAGAATGGAAAGGCTTACAGCAACACGCCTTTGGCCTCGGCCCGCGCATGACAGAGGCGCAGCACCTGGCGACGCTCGGCGTTGTCCATACGACTCCAACGGGTGATCTCCGCCGCGCTGCGCTGGCAGCCGATACAGATATCCTCGTCGTCCAATGCACAGACATGCACACAGGGCGAGGCGACCGGGCGCTCCTGCTCGCTCACTCGTCCTGCTCCGCCAACTCGCGGGCATAGCGCTGGGCGTTGTGCACATAGTGCGCGGCACCGGCTTCGAGCATTTTCATCTGCTGTTCGTTGAGCTCGCGCACCACCTTGCCGGGCGAGCCCATGACCAGGGAACCATCGGGAATTTCCTTGCCCTCGCCGATCAGACTGTTGGCGCCGATGATGCAGTACTTGCCGATCTTGGCGCCGTTGAGCACCACCGCGTTGATCCCGATCAGGCTGTAATCGCCTACCGTGCAGCCATGCAGCATGGCGTTATGGCCGATGGTCACGCCCTTGCCGATAGTCAACGGAAAGCCCATATCGGTGTGCATGACGGTGCCGTCCTGCACGTTGCTGTTTTCGCCGATATGGATCAACTCGTTGTCGCCGCGCAGCACGGCGTTGAACCAGACGCTGGCGCCCGGCTCGAGCTTAACCTTGCCGACCAGCGTGGCATTGGGTGCGACCCAACTATCGGGATGCGCCTCGACATGGGATTGCCCCAAGCGATATTTCATTCGGTACTCCTCGCTCGCAGATCAGACGTTTTCGCTGGGTTGCTTGAAATGCGCCGGAGGCCGATGCAAATCGATACCGGCGTCGTAAACCAGGTTGACCAACTCGACCAGCATTATCGCCGTCAAACCCCAGATTTTGTATTCGCCATAACGGTAACTGGGCACGTACCAACTGCGCCCGAAGTAATCGATGCGATGGGTGGTTTCCCGCGGGTCTTCGCGGAAGAACGCCAACGGCACGGCAAACACCGCGGCGATCTCGCCATCGTTGGCCCGGTAATCGACGAAATCGGGCACCAGCCCGACATAGGGTGTGACCTGGATACCATGCAGCGAGATCAGCGTACTCAGCGGCCCCACCACTTCGACCAGACCAGGCGGCAAGCCGATTTCCTCCTCGGCCTCGCGCAATGCGGTGCGGATCAGGTCGAGATCTTCCGGGTCGCGTCGCCCACCCGGGAAAGCCACCTCGCCGCCATGGGTCGACAGACCGCTGGCGCGCAAGGTCAGCACCACTTCGGGTTCGTCGCTGCGGGTAATCGGCACCAATACTGCCGCCTCGGGGTAGGCGCAGTCGGCATGCAGAAGGTGCGGGCTATAGCCACGTATGCGATGGAGTAGATCGTCCAGCATGGGCATTCTCGGTCTTTATTCTAGGACCGATGATTGCACGAAAGCAGCGCATGGCCCAAGCCCCCACACGGGCAAAGACGCCCGCCGAGCGCTCGTTTCCGACGCGCGAGCCGCTTGCCGGCAAAGCCATAGCCGAGCCAAGATAAAGCCGTGAATCGAGAGACCCCGTTATGAAGTTCTGTAGCCAATGCGGCAGCCCCGTCAGCCAAGCCATCCCCCAGGGCGATAACCGCTTGCGGCATGTCTGCGGGCATTGCCACACCATCCACTACCAGAACCCACGAATAGTCGCCGGTTGCCTGCCGATCTGGGGCGAACAGGTGCTGCTGTGCCGCCGCGCCATCGAACCCAGACGCGGCTACTGGACGCTACCGGCCGGCTTTATGGAGAACGGCGAAACCCTGGAACAGGCCGCCGCTCGCGAGACCGAGGAGGAAGCCTGCGCGCGGGTACGCGACCTGCGCCTCTATACCTTGTTCGACCTGCCGCATATCAACCAGGTGTACATGTTCTTCCGCGCCGAGCTGGTCGATTTGCAATTCGCCGTAGGCGAAGAGAGCCTGGAAGTGCAGCTGTTCCATGAATCCGAGATACCCTGGTCGGAGCTGGCTTTCCCAACCATCGGCCGCACCTTAGAATGCTTCTTCGCCGACCGCCTGCAGCACGACTACCCGGTGCGCAACGAACCGCTGGAAGCCTTGCGCGCGCATTACAAGAACACTTTTGATCGATGAGAATGACGATGCGCTGGTTTTTCGCCCTGCTTTGCGCCTTATGCTGCCTTGCCTTTGCCTTCAGCGCTCACGCCACGGCCGCCACGGCGCCGCACGGCAAGCAGATAGACAAGGTGCTGGTGGTCAAATCCGAACGCAAACTGCACCTGATGAGCCGCGGCGAACCCCTCAAGTCCTATCGTATTTCCCTGGGCAAGCAACCGGTCGGCGCCAAGCAGAACGAGGGCGACCTGCGCACCCCGGAAGGCTTCTATTGGATCGATTGGCGCAAGGCCAGCGAGAAATACCAGCTATCGCTGCATATCTCCTACCCCAACGCCCGCGATCAGGCCAATGCCCGCAACAAAGGGTTGAAACCTGGGAGCATGATCATGATTCACGGCACGCCCCTGGATGAGGAATATCCCGAGTGGTTTTTTCATACCCTTGATTGGACCGAAGGCTGCATCGCCATGCGAAATATCGATATGCGTGAGGTCTGGAGCCTGGTCGCGGACGGGACGCTGATAGAAATCAGGCCCTGAGGTAGCAGCGAGCGAACCGGCCCGGGCGGCGCCCAGGCCTCGCTCTTATTTCAGCTTATGGCTTATCGCTTGAAGCTTTTTCCCTAAAACTGCATATCCGATAAACGCCACACTTGGAAAGCCGGCGTTTCGTAAGGATGACTGCTTTTCAATGCCTTGACGGCATCGTGGATCAACTCGTCGGCGACCACCAACTCGACCTTCCACTCGGCAACCCGCTCGACCCTGCCCATTTGACCGATAAACGCCTGACTACCCTCCAGCGGACGGAACTGCCCCTGCCCCAGCACCTGCCAACAGCAACTGTCATATGCGCCGACACGTCCGCCACCGGCGGCGAAGACGGCTTTCTTGACTTCATCCAGATGAGCCTCTGGAACATAGAAACACAGCTTGTACATCAATATCTCCGCAGACAGGGATGACCACTAACAGTCGAACAATCATGCCACAACATAATGGCACTTTGCCCCTACCATAGACCGTGGTGATGGTCACAGCCTGAGCATTCGACCCTCGTTCAAACCTGAACTCGCACCGCTACTCAATAGTTAAGCAGCAAAGACCAGCTATGGATCGTTGAAGTTTCGAACGGGCAGGCGAAAGGGCAGAAACGCCGCCAAACGGCATAGCGCGCTATCTGTTCTTATGCGGGATCGGTCAAGCGGAAAGATGGGCAGCAAGTAGGGCGGACATGCCGAAGGCTTGTCCGCCATTAAGACCGCAGCGGTGGACAAGGCTTCGCCATGTCCACCCTACTACAGGGTTGTTACCGCGACTCAGCGGTTAATCCACCCACACCCGGGCATTGCGGAACATGCGCATCCAGCCGGCGTCTTCCTGCCAATCGTCAGGCTTCCAGGAGTTCTGCACGGCGCGGAACACCCGCTCCGGGTGCGGCATCATGATGGTCACGCGACCGTCGCGGCTGGTCAGACCGGTGATCCCGCGCGGCGAGCCGTTGGGGTTGGCCGGGTAGTTTTCGGTGACCTTGCCGTGGTTGTCGATAAAGCGCATGGCCACGCAGCCGGACAGATCGGCCTCAAGCAGTGCTTCCTCGCTCTCGAACTCGGCATGGCCTTCGCCGTGGGCGATGGCGATCGGCATGCGCGAACCGGCCATGCCTTGCAGGAAGATCGAAGCCGACTCCTGAATCTGCACCATAGCCACGCGGGCTTCGAACTGCTCGGAGCGGTTGCGCACGAAGTGCGGCCAGAAATCGCTGCCGGGAATCAGCTCGTGCAGATTGCTCATCATCTGGCAACCGTTGCACACACCCAGGGCGAAGCTGTCATTGCGCTCGAAGAAGGCCTGGAAGCCATCGCGGGCACGGCCGTTGAACAGAATCGACTTGGCCCAACCTTCGCCAGCACCGAGCACGTCGCCGTAGGAGAAGCCGCCGCAGGCGACCAGGCCCTTGAACGTCTCGAGGCTGACGCGCCCGCTGAGGATATCGCTCATATGCACGTCGACGGCGGCGAAGCCCGCACGGTCGAAGGCCGCGGCCATCTCCACCTGGCCGTTGACGCCCTGCTCGCGCAGCACCGCGATTTGCGGACGAATGCCCTTACGGATGTAGGGCGCGGCAATGTCCTGATTCACATCGAAACCCAGGGTGACCTGCAGGCCGGGGTTGTCTTCCTCGAGCAGCGCATCGAATTCCTGATCGGCGCAGCGCTCGTTATCGCGCAGGCGCTGGATCTGGTAGCTGGTTTGCGCCCACTCGCGATGCAGCAAACGACGCTGACCGCTGAACACCGGCTGATCGTTGAAGCGAATCGTCACTTCATCGTTGTTCACCGGCTGGCCGATCACGGCCACGCAATCGAGGCCGGCCGCACTGAACTGCGACAGCACTTCGGCGGTGGCATCCTGGTGCACCTGAATCACCGCACCCAACTCTTCGTTGAACAACACCGCCGCCAGCTCCTCGCGGCTCGCGGCCAGCGAATCGAGCGCCAGATTGAGGCCACAGTGACCGGCGAAAGCCATTTCCAGCACGGTGGTCATCAAGCCGCCGTCGGAGCGGTCGTGATAGGCCAACAGGCGACCGTCGGCATTCAGCCCCTGGATCACCGCGAAAAACGCTTTGAGGTCTTCGGCGTCGTCGACATCCGGCGCCTGGCTGCCGAGCTTGCCGTAGACCTGGGCGAGAATGGATGCGCCCATGCGGTTCTGCCCGCGGCCCAGGTCGATCAGGATCAGATCGGTTTCGCCCTTATCCATGCGCAGTTGCGGGGTCAGGGTCTTGCGGATATCGCTGACCGGGGCGAAGCCGGTGACGATCAGCGACAGCGGCGAGGTGACGCTCTTCTCCGCGCCCTCCTCCTGCCAACGGGTCTTCATCGACATCGAGTCCTTACCCACCGGGATGCAGATGCCCAGCTCCGGGCACAGCTGCATGCCCACCGCCTTGACCGTCTCGTACAAACGCGCGTCTTCGCCCGGGTGGCCGGCGGCGGCCATCCAGTTGGCGGACAGTTTGATATCGGAGATCTTGTCGATCCGCGAGGCGGCCAGGTTGGTCAGGGTTTCGCCGATCGCCATGCGCCCGGAAGCCGCGGCATCCAGCAGCGCCAGCGGTGTGCGCTCGCCCATGGCCATGGCTTCGCCGGTGTAGACGTCGAAACTGGTGGCGGTGACCGCACAATCGGCCACCGGCACCTGCCAAGGCCCGACCATCTGATCGCGGGCAACCAGCCCGGTGATGGTGCGGTCGCCGATGGTGATCAGAAAGCTCTTGCTGGCCACCGCCGGGTGATGCAGGACACGGCTCACAGCCTCGTCGAGGGCCAGGCTGCCGGCGTCGAAATCGTCGCCCAGCTCGGCTTCGCGAGCGGCCGAACGGTGCATGCGCGGCGGCTTGCCGAGCAGCACTTCCAGCGGCATATCCACCGGGGTGTTGGCAAAATGGCTGTCGGTCACAGTCAGGTGGGCTTCTTCGGTGGCCTCGCCAACCACGGCAAACGGGCAACGCTCGCGCTCACAGATGGCCTTGAAACGTTCGAAATCGACGGCGCTGACGGCCAGCACGTAACGTTCCTGGGATTCGTTGCTCCAGATCTCATGCGGCGCCATGCCCGGCTCATCGTTGGGCACGTTGCGCAGCTCGAAGCGGCCACCACGGCCACCGTCATTGACCAGCTCCGGGAAGGCGTTGGAAATACCACCGGCACCAACATCGTGGATAAAGGCGATGGGGTTCTGCTCGCCCAGCTGCCAGCAACGGTCGATAACCTCCTGACAGCGGCGTTCCATTTCCGGGTTCTCGCGCTGCACCGAGGCGAAATCCAGATCAGCCGAGCTTGCACCGGTCGCGACCGACGAAGCGGCGCCGCCGCCCAAGCCGATCAGCATGGCCGGGCCACCGAGTACGATCAGCTTGGCGCCCACGGTGATCTCGCCCTTCTGCACGTGATCTGCACGAATGTTGCCCATACCGCCGGCGAGCATGATCGGCTTGTGGTAACCGCGAACTTCTTCGCCGCGCGGGGTCTGGATCGCCTGTTCGAAGGTGCGGAAGTAGCCGGTCAGGGCCGGACGGCCGAACTCGTTGTTGAACGCGGCGCCGCCCAGCGGGCCTTCGATCATGATGTCCAGCGCGGTAACAATACGCCCAGGCTTGCCGTACGGCACTTCCCAGGGCTGCTCGAAACCGGGGATGTTCAGGTTGGATACGGTGAAACCGGTGAGCCCCGCCTTCGGCTTGGCACCACGGCCAGTGGCACCTTCGTCGCGAATTTCGCCACCGGAACCGGTGGACGCACCGGAGAACGGCGAGATGGCCGTCGGGTGGTTGTGGGTTTCCACCTTCATCAGAATATGCACGGGCTCTTGTACCGCGCCGTACTGACGGGTCTCAGGGTCCGGGAAGAAGCGCCCGGCAACACTGCCGACGATCACCGAAGCGTTGTCCTTATAAGCGGACAACACGCCTTCGTTGTGCATCTGGTGGGTGTTCTTGATCATGCCGAACAGGGATTTTTCCTGGCTTTCGCCGTCGATATCCCAGCTGGCGTTGAAAATCTTATGGCGGCAGTGCTCGGAGTTGGCCTGGGCGAACATCATCAGTTCGATGTCGTGAGGGTTTCGCCCCAGACCATTGAAGCTGGTCACCAGGTAATCGATTTCGTCTTCGGCCAAGGCCAGGCCCAGCTCGACGTTGGCCTGCTCCAGCGCGGCGCGACCGCCGCCGAGCACGTCGATCGCGGTGAGCGGCTTGGGTTGCGCATGGCTGAACAGTGCCGCGGCGTCTTCCAAGTTGCCCAGCACCATCTGGGTCATACGGTCGTGCAGCAGCTCGGCGACCTGCTCCGCCTGGGCTTCGCTCAGCTCGCCGGTGACGTAGTAGGCGATACCGCGCTCGAGGCGCTGGATCTTCGCCAAACCGCAGTTGCGCGCGATATCGCTGGCCTTGCTCGACCAGGGCGAGATGGTGCCGAAGCGCGGCACGCTGAGAAACAGCCGACCGTTGGGCTCCTGCACCGGCACGCTCGGACCGTATTTCAGCAAACGGGCCAACACCTGCTGTTCATCGGCGCCAAGCACGCCGGCAACCTCGGCGAAATGCGCGAACTCGGCGTACAGCCCAGTCACAGCGGGTACTTTGCTGGTCAGCTGGGCAAGCAATTTACCGTGGCGGAAAGCAGAAAGGGCGGGAGCGCCGCGCAGGATCAACATGGAAAACAGCCTCTGAGAAGGGGGTGTACTTCGAACCGTCCCGGGTCTGCTGCGCGTCGGCCGGACGGCATTGAAGGCGGGCTCGGACTGCTCATTTACAACTCGTAAATTCCGCGTCCTCGCCCACCTTCGCCTTGCCCGGCTCTAGCTCGCGAGCCCCAGAACTGGTTCTTGGAGGCCGTGCATTCTAGCCTAAACCGTTCGCCGCGGCACCCGTGGCCTGAAGGTTGCGGGTGGCGGATCAGGCATATCGCCGCGCTCATCCAATTACCGAGGCTCGCCGCTTCGCTAGCAGAGAAGCGGCCCGCTGTCGAGATATGGCGAGGAGAATGCTTTGCGTATACTGCGCCAATGTTTGCCCAACTCGCGTTCCGCTGCCGCTGCACCTTATGGTTGTCAGCGATCGGAATCCTCCTGCTGCTCGGCGGCTGTGCTGAAGAACCCAGCACACTCGAGCGCGTTCAGGCGGAGGGTGTACTGCGGGTGATCACCCGTAACAGCCCGGCCACTTATTTCCAGGATCGCAACGGCGAAACCGGCTTCGAGTACGAACTGGTGAAACGCTTCGCCGACGATTGGGGCCTGGAGCTGCAAATCGAAACGGCCGATAACCTCGATGAACTGTTCGCCAGCTTGAACAGGCCAAACGGCCCGGTGCTGGCCGCAGCCGGTCTGGTCGCCAGCGACGGGCGCAAACAAGTTGCCCGCTTCTCCGCACCTTATTTACAAGTCGAGCCGCAAGTCATCTACCGCGACGGCCAGCGCCGCCCGTCACGACCGGAAGACCTGATCGGCAAACGCATCCTGGTGCTCAAAGGTAGTAGCCATGCCGAGCAACTCAAAGCACTGAAGATGCAGTTGCCGGATCTGGCTTACGAGGAATCGTCCGCGGTGGAGGTGGTCGATCTATTGCGCATGGTCGACGAAGGGCAGATCGATCTGACCCTGGTCGATTCCAACGAACTGGCGATGAACCAGGTGTACTTCCCCAACGTACGCGTGGCCTTCGATTTCGGCGACTCGCAAAACCTGGCTTGGGCCGTGGCGCCCGGCGAAGACACCAGCCTGCTCGACGAGATCAACACCTTTATTAACCGCGCTCGCGAAAACGGCAGCCTGGAGCGTCTGAAAAAACGCTATTACGGCCATGTCGATGTGCTCGGTTATGTCGGCGCCTACACCTTCGCCAAACACCTGCAGCAGCGCTTGCCGCGCTACGAGAAGGATTTCCGCCTGGCGGCGCAAAAACAGGGCGTCGACTGGCGCCTATTGGCCGCCATGGGCTATCAGGAATCGCTTTGGCAACCCACCGCCACCTCGAAAACCGGGGTACGCGGCTTGATGATGCTGACACTGCGCACGGCCCAAGCCATGGGCGTGTCCGACCGGCTCGACCCCAAGCAAAGCATTGCCGGCGGCGCCAAATACATCGCCCAGGTGAAGAGCCAATTACCCGAAAGCATCCAGGAGCCGGACCGCACCTGGTTCGCCCTGGCCGCCTATAACGTCGGTGGCGGCCATCTGGAAGACGCACGCAAACTCACCGAGGCCGAAGGCCTGGACCCGAACAAATGGCTGGACGTACAGAAAATCCTGCCGCGCCTGTCGCAAAAGCAGTGGTACAGCAAGACCCGCTACGGCTACGCCCGGGGCGGCGAGCCGGTGCATTTCGTGCGCAACATCCGCCGTTATTACGACATCCTCACCTGGGTGACCCAACCCCAGCTGGAAGGTTCTCAAGTGACGGTGAACAACCTGCACGTACCGGGCGTGAATAAAACCCCGCCGCAGGACGATCTGCCGCCGCTGTAACGCCGGGCCTCGGATCGTAGGAGGCGCGCCCCCGCGGCGAATGCAGCCCGCAGGGCTGCCCGATCATCCTTGGCGGATACAGTGAAAAGCTCGCCCGGAACGCCGCCCGGCCCCTCCTACAAGGCATCGCAGCATGCGGCCTGGCTCTTCAACCGCCTACTAGCAGGCCAACGACCTGCTAGCGCTGCTCGCGCCGCGCCTTGAAAAACGCACTGAGCACCGCCCCGCACTCCTCGGCCAATACCCCACCCTCGATCAGCACCCGGTGATTGAGAAACGCCTGATTGAAAAAATCGCCGCGACTCACCGCCACCCCAGCCTTGGGCTCGGTCGTGCCGTAGACCACCCGCTGCACCCGCGCATGCACGATCAACCCGGCACACATGCTGCACGGCTCCAGGGTCACGTACAGGGTGCTGCCGGGCAGCCGGTAATTGTCGACGGCGCGAGCGGCCGCGCGAATCGCGACCATTTCCGCATGGGCGCTGGGGTCATGGCTGGAAATCGGACAGTTGAAGCCGGCACCGACAATCGCCCCGTTCTGCACCAGCACGGCGCCGACCGGCACCTCGCCCAGGGCCGCACCTTCGGCGGCCAGGGCCAGGGCCTCACGCATAAAGTGCTGGTCACGCGAACGATCGATAATCTGTGCTCTTTTCATAAACTAAACCCGCAGGGTGGAAAACCGCGAAGCGTTTTCCACCGAAAAAACGGTGGATGTAAACAACGACATCCACCCTCACCCAGCCTCAAGCCTCCCGCAAAGCCCCTCTTGCCGCTGCTCAGACCACCTCGATAGAAGCCATCAGGCCGGTTTCCATATGGTCGATGACATGGCAATGGAACATCCATACCCCCGGATTATCGGCGACCAGGGCGACGCGGGCACGCTCGTTCTTGCCCAACAGGTAGGTGTCGGTGAAATAAGGAATGACTTTCTTACGGTTGGAATCCAGCACCTTGAAGGTCATGCCATGCAGATGAATCGGATGCTGGTACTGGCTGAGGTTGCGCAGCTCGAAGATATAGCTCTTGCCCAACTGCAAACGGGCAATCGGTCGGTCGGCGCAGGTCTTATCGTCAATATCCCAGGCCTGACCGTTGATCTGCCAGAAACTATGGGCCGCACCCTGAGCCAGCCCAACCGACACCGCGCCCGCCCACTCGAAGTTGAAACTTAAGGTTTCGGCAGCGGCCAGATCGGGCTCGGCAATCGGGTTGGCTGGCAATGCCGGCGGCCATTGCCCTGCCACTTCGCTGCTGGCGACCGAGCGCAAAGTCGCCAGCCGCAGCGGACCGTTACGCAGCGGCAACTCCACCCCGGCGGCCGGCACCTTGAGGCCCAGCTCGATGCGCATCCCCGGCCCCAGCCAGTATTCCTTGCCCAGCGGACGCGGTGTGATCGGGTTGCCGTCCAGCGCATAGATGCGCGCCTCGGCGTCCGGCAGGTTGAGCCTATAGGTCAGGGTATTGTCCAGGTTCAAAATACGCAGGCGCACCACCTGCCCGGCCGGCAGCTCCAGGGTCGGCGCATGCTGACCGTTGACCGTGCTCAGTCGCCCCGGCGTACCGCCCCGCGCCGCCTCACGGGGCACACTGAAATCGGTAAAGGCACCCTGCGCATCGACATGCCAACTTTTCAGGTTGAGCGTGCGTTCGTGGACAAAGCCACTCGGCTCGCGCTCCTCGACGATCAACGCACCGACCAGCCCACGCCCCAACTGCTCGCTGCTGGCCGTGTGCGGGTGATACCAGAAGCTGCCGGCGTCCGGGGTGATGAAGTCGTAGTCGAAGTACTCCCCCGGCAACACCGGCGCTTGCGACACATAGGGCACACCATCCATCGCCAGCGGCAGACGGATGCCGTGCCAATGGATGGTGGTCGGCACCTCCAACTTATTGACGAAACGAACGCGCAAACGCTCGCCCTGCCGGCAGCGTAATTCCACACCCGGCGCCTGACCGCCATAGGCCCAGGCCGGCGTGGTGTGCCCCGGTACCAGCTGCAGATCGAGCGGCGCGGCGATCAGTTGGTAGTCGTGAGTTGCCACGTTTTCCGGGCGACCCAGCCAGTAGTGCACACCGCCGGCGCCAAGGCCGGCCACGCCAAGGCCACTCAGGCCGATAAGGACTTGCCTGCGGGTAAAGGACATAAGATTTCCCGTAGCCCGGATGCAATCCGGGAAGATATCAGTCCAGATTTAATCCGGACCAGCAATTGCAATATCTTCTCATTTAGACGACACGCTGGCGAGCCCTTCGATGTCGCAGTACTGCCCAGACAAGGCAAGAACCCGGGGCTGCGCCGCTTCCGGTGCGGCCCGCAATCCTTCCGCGCGCCGGACTCATCTTGCCGAGCGTCGAGGTCGTCTCACCGCTGCCACAGGATATGGGCGTCTTCCAGAGGAACCATGAGCTCATCGCAGTGCGCTATGAGTCGTACCGTATAGTCTGTCGCCGGACGGGTTGCGGGGACGCTGGCGCGAAAGGCATAGCCGCTGGTTGCGCCCAACAACTGCCGTACGCGCGTCATCGCCACGCGCTCCGGTCCGCCGCCGTTAACGCCGTCGGCATACAGTTCGACCGCTACCATCGTCGGCTCAAGGTCATCGAGGTAAGCCTGCACCTCGAACAGGTGTCGCTCGCCGTCGGACTCGAGCATGACTTCGCCGAAACGCAGCGCGGCCCATTTTTCCTCAAGCGCGTGTCGTACCCGGATTATCTCTCTGGCAATCTCACCGTCGTCGGCCGCTCGCTCACGGTAGGCCGATGCGGCCGGTAAGTAGTAGCGCTCGGTGTATTCGCGCACGGTTCGGTTAGTAGAAAACTGCGGCGTCAGCCGCGCCATACTTTCCCGCATGCGCGCCACCCAGGCCTGGGGAACCCCCTGCTCGTCGCGAGTATAAAACTCCGGGATCACCTCGCGCTCGAGCAGATCGTAGAGTGCCTCGGCGTCACTGGCGTCCGAAAACGGATCGTCATGTTCCTGGCCATCACCTAACGCCCAGCCCACTTGCGGCGTGTAGGCCTCGGCCCACCAGCCATCCAATACGGACAGATTGATGCCGCCATTGACCAGCACTTTCATGCCGCTGGTTCCGCTCGCTTCCCAGGGGCGTCGCGGCGTGTTGAGCCAGACGTCCACACCCTGCACTAGGTGTTCGGTCAGCAGCATGTCGTAGTCACTGAGGAAGATCGCATGAGCGCGCACCTCCGGCCGTCGAACGAACTGCACCCACTCCTGAATCAGCGCCTGCCCCGCCAGATCCGCCGGATGGGCCTTGCCCGCAATGATGAGCTGCACCGGACGACGCGGATCGGTCAACAGACGCAGTAACCGCTCCGGATCGTGGAGCAGTAAATTCGGCCTTTTGTAGGTCGTAAAGCGGCGAGCAAATCCCAGGGTCAGGGTATTGCAGTCGAACAGTCGTTTCGCGCCGTCGACCTCCATGGGCGAAGCTCCGGACGCGGCCAGCTCCCTGGACAGACGCTCGCGGGCGTATTCAATGAGGGATTTGCCAGCGGCGATACGGAATTGCCACAGCCTGATAGTCGAGAGGCGACGAATGTCCTGCTCCAGGCTTTCCGTCGTCCCCAGCCAGCGATCCTTGCCACAGGCCTCCGTCCAGAGGGTATCGGCTGGCGCCGAATCCCAGGTTGGCATATGCACGCCATTGGTCACATGCCCGACCGGCACGTCGGCCGCCGGCCAACGCGTAAAGAGCGGCTGGAACAAGCGCCGGCTCACCGTTTCATGCAAACGGCTGACGGCATTCACCGCCCCACTTCCCCGGATCGCCAGATACGCCATATTGAATGGCTCGGTCGAATCATTCGGATTCTCGCGCCCCAGGGCCAACAGATCGCGCAGCGGTATACCGAGGTTCTGCGCGGCATATCCGGCGAGGTATTGCTCGACCAGGGCCGGTGCAAAACGGTCGAAGCCGGCCGCCACCGCCGTGTGGGTAGTAAACAGGTTTCCCGCTCGCGTGGCGGCCAACGCGACAGCGAAGGGCTGGCCCGTTTTTGCCATGAAGCCCCGCGCGCGCTCCAGCACGGCGAAAGCCGCGTGTCCTTCGTTCAGGTGGCAGACTTCGGGCTGTACGCCGAGCGCGGCGAGCAATCGCCAACCGCCGATGCCGAGGAGCATTTCCTGCTTGAGGCGCAATTCCGGTCCGCCACCGTAGAGTTCGCTGGTGATGCCGCGGTGCGCGGAATAATTCGCAGCGTCGTTGCTGTCCAGCAGATACAGCTTCACGCGTCCGACCTGAGCCTGCCAGGCGCGCAGCCATACCGAATAGCCGGGCAAGGCTATTTCCAACCGCAACCACTCGCCGTCCGACTGGCGCAAGGGCGTGATCGGCAGCTGTCCTGGATCGTTATAGGGAAAGAGGGCCTGTTGCGCGCCATTCTTGTCGATCACCTGATGAAAATAGCCCTGCTGGTAGAGCAGACCGATGCCTACCATCGGCACACCCAAATCACCAGCGGCCTTGAGTTGATCGCCAGCTACATTGCCGAGCCCACCCGAGTAGATGGGCAAGGCCTCGCTCAACATGAACTCCATGCTGAAATACGCAACACAGCCCAGCAGCGACTGCGAATACCTTTGCTGAAACCACGCAGGCATCTCCACAGCCTCCCGCCTGGCCTGCAACAGCTCTTCGAGGTTTTTGCGGAATGCGGGATCGGCCAGATCCCTCCTGAGCTTCTCCCGCGAGACCGTCTGCAACACGACCCAAGGATTATGGGTCAGCTCCCACAGCACAGGATCCAGCTGCCGCCATACCTGGTCGGTGGCATGATTCCATGACGAGCGCAGATCCAGCGCCAGCTCGCTCAGGGCATCGAACCCTTCGATGCCCCGGGATAAAACACGTTGCTTCGGGTGGTTGATTGGTGCCTGGTCGCTCATCGACCCTCCTCACACGCTTCCCCGACGGCTCCAGACCCAATCACGCTTCGATCGAGCATGCGCCGCATCGCGCCTCGAAAGCGGCGCGGTGCACAGTACCAGAGCAGTTATTTGGTTTTTCTGGAGTTCCAGAAGCAGCAGTTTGTCGACCGCGATAGCGCGACGAAATTCGATCTCATCCGGAAATTCCGGTGAGCCCGGACGAGCATCACAAGGCGCACGGGCTGATCGGTCCCTGCGAGACAAAGTCTGCCCACATCCATGCTGTCGAAATCCGAACCCAGCGATCAGGCGACGACATTATTTTTGTCATCGCTCTTCCGCCGAACGCCAGCTCCCAGGAGGGCATATCGAACAACCAGATTTAAACCCTTCCTACAGATGCAACAAAGGCGCCTCTCGGCGCCTTTGTTGTTCAGCTCACTCCCACTCGATAGTGGCAGGCGGCTTGCTCGACACGTCGTAGGTGACGCGGGAGATGCCTTCGATCTCGTTGATGATGCGGTTGCTGACTTTCTCCAGCAGCTCGTAAGGCAGGTGTGCCCAGCGCGCGGTCATGAAGTCGATGGTTTCCACCGCGCGCAGGGCCACGACCCAGGCGTAACGGCGGCCGTCGCCGACCACGCCGACCGATTTGACCGGCTGGAACACCACGAACGCCTGGCTGGTCTTGTGGTACCAGTCGAAGTTGCGCAGTTCCTCGATGAAGATATGGTCGGCGCGGCGCAGCAGATCGGCGTACTCCTTCTTCACCTCGCCGAGGATGCGCACACCCAGGCCCGGACCCGGGAATGGGTGGCGGTAAACCATGTCGTAAGGCAGGCCCAGTTCCAGGCCGATGCGCCGTACTTCGTCCTTGAACAATTCGCGTAGCGGCTCGACCAATTTGAGGTTCATTTCCTCGGGCAGGCCGCCGACGTTGTGGTGCGATTTGATCACGTGGGCTTTGCCGGTTTTGGCGCCCGCCGACTCGATCACGTCCGGGTAGATGGTGCCCTGAGCGAGGAACTTGATGTTCTCGAGCTTGCTGGCCTCGGCATCGAACACATCGATAAAGGTGCGGCCGATGATCTTGCGCTTCTTTTCCGGATCGGCTTCGCCGGCCAGATTGTCGAGGAACTGCGCCTCGGCATTGGCGCGGATCACCTTGACGCCCATGTTCTCGGCGAACATGGCCATCACCTGCTCGCCTTCATGCAGGCGCAGCAGGCCGTTGTCGACGAATACGCAGGTCAGCTGATCGCCGATGGCCTTGTGCAGCAAGGCCGCGACCACCGAGGAATCGACGCCGCCGGACAGGCCGAGCAGAACATTGGCGCCGCCGACCTGGGCACGCACTTGGGCGATGGCGTCTTCGACGATATTCGACGGTGTCCACAGCGCTTCGCAGCCGGCGATGTCCAGGATGAAACGCGAAAGAATGCGCCCGCCCTGCTTGGTGTGGGTCACTTCCGGGTGGAACTGCACGCCGTAGTAGCCGCGGCGGTCGTCGGACATCGCGGCAATCGGGCAGCTCGGGGTGCTGGCGAGGATGTGGAAACCTTCCGGCAGCGCGGTGACCTTGTCGCCGTGGCTCATCCACACGTCCAGGCCGAATACGCCGTCGTCATCGATATGGTCTTCGATGCCGTCGAGCAGACGGGCCTTGCCGACCACGTCGACGCGGGCGTAGCCGAACTCGCGAATATCCGAGCCCTGGACCTTGCCGCCGAGCTGCTCGGCCATGGTCTGCATGCCGTAGCAGATACCGAGCACCGGCACGCCGAGGTCGAACACCGCATGCGGGGCGCGCGGGCTGTCGAGTTCGTGCACAGACTCCGGGCCGCCGGCGAGGATGATCCCGCGCGGGGCGAAGGCGCGAATGTCCTCGTCGCTCATGTCGAAGGGGTGCAACTCGCAATACACGCCGATCTCGCGCACGCGGCGGGCGATCAACTGGGTGTACTGGGAACCGAAATCCAGGATCAGGATGCGGTGGGCGTGAATGTCAGGATGGGACATGGGGGGCCTCTGCGAGGCAGCTGCAAGCTTCGAGCCGCAAGCTGCAAGTTATAGGGAGCTGAGCGGCAGCCAGACAGCTTTAACTTGTGGCTTGCCGCTTGCAGCTTGAAGCCGTGGGCTTAGCCCACCCGATAGTTCGGGGCTTCCTTGGTGATCTGCACGTCATGCACATGGGACTCGGCCATGCCCGCGCCGGTGATACGCACGAACTCGGGCTTGGTGCGCATCTCTTCGATGGTGGCGCAACCGGTGTAGCCCATGGACGCGCGCAAACCGCCCATCAACTGATGAACGATAGCCGCCATGGCGCCCTTGTAAGGCACACGGCCTTCGATGCCCTCGGGCACCAGCTTTTCGGCACCGGCGGAAGAATCCTGGAAATAGCGATCCGACGAGCCCTGAGCTTGGGACATGGCGCCCAGCGAACCCATGCCGCGATAGGCTTTGTAAGAGCGACCCTGGAACAATTCGACCTCGCCCGGCGCCTCTTCGGTACCGGCCAGCATCGAGCCGATCATTACCGCCGAAGCCCCGGCCACTATGGCTTTGGACAAGTCGCCGGAGAAACGGATGCCACCATCGGCGATCAACGGAATACCGGTGCCGGCCAGCGCCGCGGCGACATTGGCCACCGCGCTGATTTGCGGTACGCCGACGCCGGCGACGATACGGGTGGTGCAGATCGAGCCCGGACCGATGCCGACCTTGACCGCATCGGCGCCGGCCTCGGCCAGGGCCTTGGCGGCGTCGCCGGTGGCGATATTGCCGCCGATCACCTGCACCTCGGGGAAGTTCTGTTTGACCCAGCGCACCCGGTCGATCACGCCTTTGGAGTGGCCGTGGGCGGTATCGACGATGATCACATCGACGCCGGCAGCCGCCAGAGCGGCGACACGGTCGCCGGTATCGGCACCGGTGCCGACAGCAGCGCCAACGCGCAAACGACCTTGGTCGTCCTTGCTGGCCAGCGGGTAGGCTTTGGCTTTTTCGATGTCCTTAACGGTCATCATGCCCTTCAGGCGGAAAGCGTCGTCGACGATCAGAACCTTCTCGATGCGGTGCTTGTGCAGCAGCTCGCGCACGGTTTCCTTGTCGGCGCCTTCCTTGACCGTAACCAGGCGCTCTTTCGGCGTCATCACTTCGCGCACCTTGGCTTCCAGGCGGTTCTCGAAACGCACGTCACGTGAAGTGACGATACCAACCAGGTCGCCGTCGCTCAGCACCGGCACGCCGGAGATATTGTTCTGCCGGGTCAGCTCGAACAGATCACGGACAGTGGCATCGGCCTCGATGGTGATCGGGTCCTTGACCACGCCGGCCTCGAACTTCTTGACCTTGCGCACTTCCAGAGCTTGCTGCTCGATGGTCATGTTCTTGTGGATGATGCCGATACCGCCTTCCTGGGCCATGGCGATGGCCAGACGGGCTTCGGTAACGGTGTCCATGGCGGCTGAAAGCAGCGGAATATTCAGCTCGATGCCACGGGTCAGGCGAGTCTTGAGGCTCACATCCTTCGGCAGAACTTCGGAATAACCAGGAATAAGTAGAACGTCGTCGAAGGTAAGAGCTTCTTGACTGATACGCAGCATGGCGGGGGCTCCCGGACGGGAAAATTGGAAGCGCGCCATTATACCCACGCGCCCCCTGCCACTCAATGCAAAGAATGACATCAGTGCTCGAAGCCGGCTCCGAGCTATTCAGACGAGAGACAAGCCAGCGGCGGCAACCTGCGCATCGCTGTCGGCGAACCGCGCGAACTGCGCCTGTCGGCCAGCGTCGACTTCTGAAGATCCGAGGCTCACGGATGAGCCGCCCCTACTCCACCTTGCAGCTCACCAGCGACACCGGGTAGCCCAAGCGCTCGGCGAATTCGTCGAGAAAGCTTTGCTTGAACCCGGCCTCGTCCCAGTTATTGAAGATAAAGCCGAGGTTGGAAAAGCCGCAGGGCTGCAGAAAGAGAAAGCCGTTGATGTCGTCTTCATAACCGCACTCGGGACAGATGAAGTTATCGGTATGGCCGGGCATCCACTGCTCCAGGCTGTCGAACAGTGCCTCGCCGATCTCCTGACGGCATTGCGGGCAGCCCGCCTCTTCGAGGAAGCCTTCGGTCGGCGTATAGATGCAGCGTTTGGCGACGATTTCCAGCCCATTGCATGGCCGGTCGAACGGCAACAATTCTGGTCTCTCCACGACCCGCCGCGCGCCGGGGGCGATGGCATAGGCCATGCGATTGCCGATGCGGCCGCAGGTGGTCGCCGATTCCTCGACGATATTGCACTGAACCAGCCAGCGCAGCATCACCCGGGCGCGCGCCTCATGCCCAGGAAAGCTGGAAATTTGCGGCACCAGAATGGTTTGTCGTTCGCTCATGGCGGAACCCGGTCAGAAAGAAGGCGCGCAGCTTAACAGGCCGCTTAAAAACTACCTGTTAGCGAGCAGTGCGCCCCGGTCAAGGCCAACGGTCTATGGCTGCCTGCGCAAAGCCTTTATCATGCCGGCCATGATTAAAGACCCCTTCCAACGCCTGAACCTCGACCGCGAAGTGCTCAGTGTCAGCCAACTGAACAGCCGTGCGCGCCTGCTGCTCGAGGATGTGTTCTCCGGCATCTGGGTCGAGGGGGAAATCTCCAACCTGGCCAAGCCGGCGTCGGGGCATATCTACTTCACCCTTAAAGATAGTCAGGCCCAGGTGCGTTGTGCGCTGTTCCGACAGAACGCCGCGCGGGTGCGTCAGGCCCTGCGCGACGGCCTGGCGGTCAAGGTGCGCGGCAAGGTCTCGCTGTTCGAGGGCCGCGGCGATTTCCAACTGATTCTCGATGCGGTGGAACCGGCCGGCGACGGCGCTCTACGCCTGGCCTTCGAAGCCTTGAAGGAAAAACTCGGCGCCGAAGGCTTGTTCGCCAGCGAACGCAAGGTCGCGCTGCCGGCCCACCCGAAACGCATCGGCATCGTCAGCTCGCCGAGCGGCGCGGTGATTCGCGACATCATCAGCGTGTTCCGCCGCCGCGCGCCCCAAGTCGAACTGACCTTGATCCCCACCGCCGTGCAAGGTCGCGAGGCCACCGCGCAGATCGTCCGCGCCCTGCAACTGGCCGACCGCCAGGGCTTCGATGCGCTGATCCTGGCCCGCGGCGGCGGCTCGCTGGAAGACCTCTGGTGTTTTAACGAGGAGGCCGTGGCCCGCGCCGTCGATGCCTGCGCCACGCCCATCGTCAGCGCCGTGGGTCATGAGACCGATGTGTCCATCGCCGATTTCGTCGCCGATGCGCGCGCGCCCACGCCCTCGGCCGCCGCCGAATTGCTCGCCCCCGACGGCAGCGAGTTGCTGCAGCGTCTGCACAATCTGCAGCGCCGCTTGATTCTGCGTATGCATAACCGCCTGGAGCGCGAACGCATGCGTCTGGACGGCCTGAGCAAACGCATGCGCCACCCCGGCGAACGCCTGCGCCAGCACGCTCAGCGCCTGGACGATCTGGAGATGCGCCTGACCCGCGCCTGCCAACGCCAGCTCAACGAGCGCCGCGAACGTTTGACGCACCTGCGCGGCCGACTCGCCGTGCAGCATCCCGAGCGCACCCTGAAATTGCTGGACCAGCGCCTGGGCACGCTCGCCGAACGCCTGCAACGCGCCATGCGCGAAGGCTTGAAGGCGCGCCAGCTGCGCTTGCAAACCCAGGTGCAGACCTTGAATGCGGTCAGCCCCCTGGCCACCCTCGGCCGCGGCTACAGCATCCTGCTGGACGAGCGCGGACGGGCGATCCGCAAGGCCAGCGATACCCGTCCGGGCCAGCGCCTGAAAGCGCGCCTGGGTGAGGGCGAACTGGATCTGCGGGTCGAAGACCAGTCGCTGCCGACGACGACCTTGTCGCTGTTCGATTAACCAGCGATCCACCCGACATAAAGGCTCCCATGCGCTTTCTTTCGCTATTGCTTGTTCTGCTCCTCGCCCTGCCCGTCCAGGCCGAAGGTTTCATCACCCGCCTGCTCGACCGGCCGGTGCCCGGCGGCGTGGCGGTGGTCGATCTGGGCACGGCGGCAAAAGCGCCGAGCGCGACTTATCAGGGCAAACCGCTGTTGGTGATTCGCGAAGACGGTCAGCGCTGGATCGCCATCGTCGGCCTGCCCCTGAGCACCAAACCCGGCACCGAGCGAATCGAACTCGACAGCGGCGAGCGCCTGAGTTTCCAGGTTCGCGCCAAGCACTACGTCGAACAACGCATCACCATCAAGAATCAGCAACAGGTCAACCCCAACGCCGCCAACCTCAAACGCATCGAGCGCGAACTCGCCGAGCAGACCCGCGCCTACCAGCAGTTCAGTCCACGCCAGCCGAGCAACCTGCTGTTCGACAAACCGGTCAACGGCCCGCTGTCCAGTCCCTTCGGCCTGCGCCGCTTTTTCAATGGCGAAGAACGCAACCCGCATTCGGGCCTGGATTTCGCCGCCAATCAGGGCACCCCGATCAAGGCGCCGGCGGCCGGCAAGGTGATCCTGACCGGCGACTACTTCTTCAACGGCAAGACCGTATTCGTCGACCACGGCCAGGGCCTGATCAGCATGTTCTGCCACCTGTCGGCGATCGATGTGCGGGTCGGCGACGAACTGCCACGCAGCGGCGTGCTCGGTAAAGTCGGCGCCACCGGCCGCGCCACTGGGCCGCATCTGCACTGGAACGTCAGCCTGAACGATGCCAGGGTCGACCCGGCGATCTTTATCGGCGCGTTCAAACCCTGAAACACCTGAACATCCGGCTCCGCCTTGGGCTACCCGCAGGGCTTTGTTAAGGTTTGCCGCCCAATAGCCGGCGCGCCCTGGCATCGCCGCCGATTTCTATCGCCTGATCGAGGGAGCTGGATATGCCACAAACGCTGGCCACATGGTTTGACTGGCTGCAGCAACACGCCGAACTCTACGCCTTGGCCGCCACGGCCTTGCTGCTGATCGCCGCCTGGCTCGGCAATTGGCTGGTCAAGCGCATTCTGGTACGCGCGCTGTGCCGCCTGATCGACGCCACCGCACTGGGGCGCAACGCCCAGGAGCTGGACAACGCGCTGATCAGACGCCTGGCCAATATAGTGCCCGCACTGATTCTCGCCGCCGGCGTCGGCCTGGTGCCGCATCTGCCGGACGCCCTGGTGACGGTGACACGCAATGTCTGCAGCGCCTTTATCGTGCTGACCGGCGCGCTGGCGCTGAGCACCCTGCTGGATATCGCCAACACCCTGTACCAGCTGCGCCGCGATGCTCATCTGCGGCCGGTCAAGGGTTACCTGCAAGTATTGAAGATCGCCGTATTCGCCGTCGCGGCGATTCTGATGGTCGCCACCCTGCTCGATCGCTCGCCGCTGATCCTGCTCTCCGGCCTCGGCGCCATGGCCGCGGTGCTGATGCTGATCTTCCAGGACACCTTGCTATCGCTGGTGGCCAGCGTACAGATCACCTCCAGCGACATCGTCCGCGTCGGCGATTGGGTCGAGATGCCGCAGCTGAATGCCGACGGCGACGTGATCGACATCGCCCTGCACACGGTCACGGTGCAGAACTGGGACAAGACCATCACCAGCATCCCGACCAAGCGCTTTATCACCGACCCGTTCAAGAATTGGCGCGGCATGCAGGAATGCGGAGGCCGGCGGATCAAGCGCTGCCTGTATCTGGATCAAACCAGCGTCGGCTTCCTCGACGCCGCGCACATCGCCCACCTGCAGCGCTTCACGCTGCTCGGCCAGTACCTCACGCACAAGCACAGCGAGCTGAACAGCTGGAACAGCGCCCTGGCCGAAGCCAGCCAGTTGCCGGCCAATACCCGCCGCCTGACCAACCTGGGCACCTTTCGCGCCTACGTGGAGCACTACCTGCGCCAGCATCCGCAGATTCACCAGGAGATGACCCAACTGGTCCGTCAGCTCGAGCCGAGCGCCGACGGCCTGCCGCTGGAGCTTTACTGCTTTACCAACACCACCGCCTGGGGCAGTTACGAAAGTGTCCAGGCGGATATCTTCGACCACCTGTTGGCGATCCTCCCCGAGTTCGGCCTGCGCGTGTTCCAGCATCCCAGCGGCGCCGACATGCGCGAGTGGCGAAGCGCGTCACCGGCCCCCGCCTGAACGCCCGCTTAGGCGGGGGCGAACTGCCGCGCGGCGGCGTGCGCGGCAAGGTTCGCGCCACCGGCCCGCATCTGCGCTGGAATGTCAGCCTGAACGATGCCAGGGTCGATCCGGCGATCTTTATCGGTACGTTCTAGCCATGACCGTTCGTCGCCTTTCGCCGCCCCCTCGTTCAAGATTCTTCAGCTGTAGCCGAATCAATCAGTGACGCCGGACTTCCCGTCCGGCTGACTGGATACGTAAGCCGATGCTAACGGTTAATACCAACATCGCTTCGTCGTTCACGCGTCGCCAGTTGGAAAGCAACAGCACCGCTCTCGCCACTTCGTTGCAGCGCCTGTCCACCGGACAGCGCATCAACAGCGCCAAGGACGATGCGGCGGGGCTGCAGATTTCCAACCGACTGACCTCGCAGGTGCGCGGTCTGAACGTGGCTACACGCAATGCCAACGACGGCATATCGCTGCTGCAAGTGGCGGAAGGCGCTTTACAAAGCGTCACCGACTCCTTGCAGCGCATTCGCGCGCTCGGGCTTCAGGCAATGAACGGTTCCAATGGCGTATCCGAACGCAAAGCGCTGGACCAGGAAGCCCAGCAGCTGTTGCAGGAAATCAACCGAATCAACGAAACCACCACCTTCGCCGGCAAGAAAGTCTTCGACCAGGGCAGTTTTTCGGTACTCGGCGACCTCGACCAACGCGCCGTGCTCAATGCCCTGAAAGGCTTCTGGATCAGCGAAGGCGAGCAACGGGTGTTCGACGCCTTTGGCCTGAAAGCCAATGGCGCTGAACTGGAAATCACCCTGAGTAATGATCCATCCAGTTCGACGCTGGCATCGGTCTCAGGCTCGGTGGGCGCGGGCGGCAAGGTGTTCGATCAGGTGCTCAACGTCAATATGGCGTTTTTCGATGCCGAATCCCTGCCCAACGGCGGCGATGCACCTATGTACACCGACAGGGTGATCGCCCATGAAATGGCCCACGCGGTGATGGGCCGCACCATGAATTTCGCCGGGCTGCCCAGCTGGTTTGTCGAAGGCACGGCGGAAGCGGTACATGGCGCCGACGAGCGTCTGTCCGGCGATACGGCGGGAGGTACCAATACCGCGGCGATTCTCGCGGCCTACAATGCCGACGATGTCAGCGCCTCGGCCGGCTATTCGGGCGGTTACGCGGCGATCCGCTACATGCATGACGAGATCAAGGCGGCCGGCGGCAAGGGTATCAAGGACATCATGGGTTACCTGAGCGCGAACGCCGGTTCCACCCTCGATCAGGCGTTGACCAATGCCAGCAACGGCGCCTTCGCCAGCCTGGCGGATTTCGATACCCAGTTCAATAATGATGCCGCCACCTATGTCGCCAGCCTCGATCTGAGCAATACCGATACCGGCGCCATTGGCGGCTTCGATGCCGACGGCGGCACCGTAGTCAGCGCAGAAAGCGTGCTGAGCAACCAGGGCACCGGGCTCCCCGGCTCGCAGGGTTTCACCCTGGTCGAGCCCGAGCTGTTCAATGAGAACGGCGTGGGCGGCAATACGCTGACCCAGTTCCAGATCGGCGCGGAGGCATACGAAACCCTGCAAATCGGCCTCAGCTCCTTCAGCGCGGATGCCCTGGCCTTGAGCCGGGTCGACCTGACTAAAACGCCGGGCCTGACGGTGATGGACATCGACGATGCGCTGGCCTACGTCGACCGCCAACGCGGCTATATGGGTGCCATACAGAATCGCCTGGAAGCCACCATCGCCAATTTGCAGACCATCGCCGAGAACGCCTCGGCCAGCCGCTCGCGCATCCTCGATACCGACTTCGCCGAAGAAACCTCGCAGATGGTTTCGCGCCAGATCGTCCAGCAAGCCGCGCAAAGCGTGCTGGCTCAAGCTAATCAACGTCCACAGGCCGTACTCACCCTACTCGGATAAGCCTGCGCAATTCCCTCCATCTAAAAACAAATTACCCGCAATAAATAGCCGCTTAAACCCCGGATACCGCCTTTGAATATCGTTCTTTTCACAATGCTTGCCAGCTTTAACCACTCTGGTTAGGGTTGAGCCCATGAACGCTACCCATACCCTTATTCTGCTGCGGCAACGCGCCAACCTCTGCCTGGTCAGCCAGCGACTGCGTGGCTAACTCCCAGCCTCCGCCCCTCTCTCTTTCGCTTTCAGGCCGGCTCAAAGCCGGCAGCTAAAAGGATTCCCTCATGAGCATGCTTAAAGACCCTTCCAGCAAATACCGCGCATTCCCGGCTATCGACCTGCCGGATCGCACTTGGCCGTCGAAGACCATCACCGAGGTGCCGATCTGGTGCAGTTCGGATTTGCGCGATGGCAATCAGTCGCTGATCGAACCGATGGATGCCGAGAAGAAGATGCGCTTCTTCAAGACCCTGGTGCAGGTCGGTATCAAGCAGATCGAAGTGGGTTTCCCCTCGGCCTCGCAGACCGATTTCGACTTCGTCCGCGAGTTGATCGAAGGCGGGCATATCCCCGACGACACCACCATCCAGGTGCTGACCCAGGCCCGAGAAGACCTGATCACCCGCACCTTCGAATCCCTGGTCGGCGCCAAGCGGGCCATCGTTCATGTTTACAACGCAACCGCACCGAGCTTCCGCCGCATCGTCTTCAATCAGGACAAGGCCGGCGTGGTGAACATCGCGGTGAATGCCGCACGGATCATCAAGGACCTCGCCGCTCGGCAACCGGACACCCAGTGGACCTTCCAGTACTCGCCGGAGATCTTCACCTCCACCGAACTGGAATTCGCCGTGGAAGTCTGTGATGCGGTGCTCGAGGTCTGGCAACCAACCCCGGACAACAAGGCAATCCTCAATCTGCCAGCCACCGTGGAAGTGGCCACGCCGAATGTCTATGCCGACCAGATCGAGTGGTTCGGCCGGCATATCAGCCGCCGCGACAGCGTGTTGATCAGCCTGCATACCCACAATGACCGCGGCACCGGCGTGGCGGCCAGCGAACTGGGCCTGATGGCCGGTGCCGACCGCGTCGAAGGTTGCCTGTTCGGCAACGGCGAGCGCACCGGCAACGTCGACCTGGTCAATCTGGCGCTCAACCTCTACACCCAGGGCATTCATCCGGGCCTGGATTTCTCCGATATCGACAACGTGCGCAAGGTGGTCGAGGAATGCAACCAGATCCCGGTGCATCCGCGCCATCCCTACGTCGGCGACCTGGTGCACACCGCCTTCTCCGGCTCGCACCAGGATGCGATCCGTAAAGGCTTCAGCCAACAGGACCCGAACGGCATCTGGGAAGTGCCCTACCTGCCAATCGACCCGGCCGACATCGGCCGCAGCTACGAGGCGGTGATCCGGGTCAACAGCCAATCCGGCAAGGGCGGCATCACCTATCTGCTGGAACAGGAATACGGCATCTGCCTGCCGCGGCGCATGCAGATCGAGTTCAGCCAGGTGGTGCAGAAGGAAACCGACCGCCTCGGCCTGGAAATGAGCGCCGCGCAAATCTATCAGCTGCTCGACCGCGAATACCTGCAAGCCACCGCGCCCTATGCTCTGAAAGGCCATCGCCTGCAAGAGGAAAACGGCACCAGCGCGGTCGACGTCGAAGTGCTCAGCGAAGGCGAAAGCCAACATTGGCGCGGCATCGGCAAAGGTCCGTTGGAAGCCCTGGTAGCCGGCTTGCCGGTTGCCGTGGAAATCATGGATTACAGCGAACACGCCATCGGCGCCGGCACCAATGCCAAAGCCGCGGCCTATATCGAACTGCGGGTCAACGGCGGGCGCGCCCTGCATGGCGTCGGCATCGACGAGAACCTGACCACCGCGAGCTTCCGCGCCCTGTTCAGCGCACTTAACCGCGCGTTGGCTCAGGAACAAGTGCAAGCGGCCTGAGGCGAACCGCAACAGCAAAACGCCGGGCACTGCCCGGCGTTGTCGTTTCTGTAGCCTGGGTTGAGCGAAGCGATACCCGGGTATCGGCACCCTGGGTATCGCTGCGCTCAACCCAGGCTACGGTTTCAGATCGAAGTCGTCGGCATCCAGATACGCCGGGAAGCGCTCGCGGTAGGCGGCCAGTTCACTGGCGCTGAGCGTCGTCCGAAACACGCCATCTGCATCCCCTGCATCGAGCAGCGCCTCCCCCTGAAAATCCAGCACCTGGGAATCGCCGCTATAGGGATGACCTTTGCCGTCCTGACCAATGCGATTTACCGCCGCGACATAACACAGGTTCTCGATGGCCCGCGCCGGCAGCAGGCGGTTCCAGTGCTGGCGCCGCGCGGCCGGCCAGTTGGCGGTGTACAGCAGCAGGTCAGTGGTGTGCGGGTCGCGGCTCCACAGCGGGAAGCGCAGGTCGTAGCAGATTAGCGGGCGGATTCGCCAGCCGTTGAGCTCAAGCACGACCTGCTCGTCACCCGCGGCATAGTGTTTGTGCTCGCTGGCCATGCGGAACAGGTGGCGCTTATCGTAATGCGCCACACTGCCGTCCGGGCGCGCCCAGAGCAGGCGATTGCGGTAGCTGCCGTCGGCTGCCTGAATAATCAGGCTGCCGGTTATCACTGCCTGCAACTGCTTGGCCTGCTCGCTCATCCAGAGGCTGGTCGGGCCGTTTTCCGGCTCGGCCAGCACCGCCGAATCCATGGAAAAGCCGCTGCTGAACATCTCCGGCAACACGATCAGGTCGGCACCGCGCGTCTGCTCCAGCAGCGTTTCGAAATGCGTGCGGTTAGCCGCGGGGTTCTGCCAGGCCAGTTCGGTCTGGATCAGCGCCAGTTCGAGATCCGGCAAATTCGTCAAATCGCGCATAGCTTTTCCGCTGCCTGACGCAGCGTCTCCTCGCGCTTGGCGAAACAGAAGCGCACCAGGCGCAGGTCCTTCGGCGCCTGCTCATAGAACACCGACACCGGGATAGCCGCCACGCCGTGTTCGCGGGTCAGCCATTCGGCCATGGCCACGTCATCCAGATCGTCGCGGATCGCCGAGTAATCGACCAGCTGAAAATAGGTGCCAGCCGCGCGGACGAACTCGAAGCGCGAATCGATCAGCAGGTCGCAGAACAGGTCGCGCTTGGCCTGATAGAACGCCGGCAACTGCTCGACATGCTCAGGGTGCTCGGCCATGAAATCGGCCAGCGCCCACTGCAACGGGGTGACGCCGCAGAAGCTGACGTACTGGTGCACCTTACGCAGTTCGGCGCTCAAGGTCGGTGGCGCCACCACGTAGCCGGTCTTCCAGCCAGTGACGTGATAGGTCTTGCCGAACGAGCTGACCACAAAGGCGCGCGCATACAGCTCGTCATGGGCGAGCACGCTGGCGTGCGTGCGGCCATCGAACACCAGGTGTTCGTAGACCTCGTCGCTGACCAGGTAGATATCGCGGTCGCGGATCAGCGCAGCCAATCGATCCAGCTCGATTGCAGAAATCAGCGCGCCACTGGGATTGTGCGGGCTGTTGAGGATGATCAGCCGGGTCTTTTCGCTCAGCGCTTCGCCCAGGCGCTGCCAGTCGATGGAGAAGCCCGGCAGTGTCAGCGGCACATGCACGCAGCACCCACCGGACAGCGTCACCGAGGGTTCGTAACTGTCGTAGCTGGGGTCGAAAACGATGACCTCGTCGCCCCGTTGGATCAGCGCCTGGATCGCACAGAAGATCGCCTGGGTCGCGCCCGGGGTGATGGTGATTTCGCTGTCTGCGCTGACCGTGCGGCCATAGCAGCTGGCAATCTTCGCCGCGACCTGCTCGCGCAATGCCGGCAAACCGGTCATAGGTGCGTACTGATTATGTCCGGCGGCAATATGCCGGCCGACCGCCTCGCGCAACGCCGGTGGGCCGTCGAAATCGGGAAAGCCCTGGGACAGATTAAGCGCCCCGGTTTCCGTGGCCAGTTGCGACATGCGGGTGAAGATGGTGGTGCCAACGTTCGGCAGTTTGCTCTGAAACATCGCGCTATTCCGTAGGGCGGGTGCAACCCGCCAGAAGTTCGGGTTGGCGGGTTTCACCCGCCCTACGCCACTGTTGTTGGCGCAGGATAGCCCAACGCCCAGAAAGGCAAAAAGCACCCGAAGGTGCCTTTTCAAAGCATCGCGCGCAACTCAACGCTTGTCTTTGCGCTTCTTCTCGGCCTTTTTGTGGTGGCTCATCAGACGGCGCTTCTTGTTCACCTGTCGGTCGGTGAGGGTGTTCTTGTTGCCCTCGTAGGGGTTTTCGCCGCCTTTGAACTCGATGCGGATCGGCGTGCCGACCAGCTTGAGCACACGCCTGTAGGTGTTCTCCAGGTAGCGCACATAGGACTTGGGCACTGCCTCGACCTGGTTGCCGTGGATCACGATCAACGGCGGGTTGGCGCCACCCAGGTGGGCGTAACGCAGCTTGATCCGGCGGTTGTTGACCATTGGCGGCGCATGGTCGCCGACCGCGTCTTCGAGGATCTGGGTCAGGCGGTTGGTCGGCCAGCGGGTGATCGCCGACTTGAACGAGGCCTGCACCGATTTGTACAGGTTGCCGACGCCGGTGCCGTGCAAGGCGGAGATGAAGTGGATATCGGCGAAGTCGACGAAGAACAGCCGGCGCTGCAATTCGGTCTTCACATAGTCGCGCTCGCTGGGCTCCATACCGTCCCACTTGTTCAGCGCGATGACCAGGGCGCGGCCGCATTCCAGGACGAAGCCGAGCAGGTTGAGGTCATGGTCGACTACGCCCTCGCGGGCGTCCATGACGAACACCACGACGTTGGAGTCCTGGATCGCCTGCAGGGTTTTCACCACCGAGAACTTTTCCACCGCCTCGAAAATTTTGCCGCGCCGGCGCACACCGGCGGTGTCGATCAGGGTGTACTTCTCGTCGTCGCGTTCGAACGGAATATAGATGCTGTCGCGGGTGGTGCCGGCCTGGTCGTAGACGATCACCCGGTCTTCGCCGAGCATGCGGTTGACCAGGGTCGACTTGCCGACATTGGGCCGGCCGATGATCGCCAGCTTGATCCCGTCCTTTTCGCTCGGGCCGGGAATGCGCTTGGCTTCCTGACCTTCCAGCACCTCCTCCTCTTCCTCGCCTTTCTCCGGCTCGGCCTCATCCTTGGGGAAGGAGCCCAACACCGCTTCGAGCATCTGGGTGATGCCGCGGCCATGGGCACCGGCGATCGCCAGGGACTCGCCCATGCCCATGCTGGCGAACTCGGCACGGGCCAGGTCGGGGTCGAGGTTGTCGACCTTGTTGATCACCAGGAAGCTGCGCTTGTTACGTCGGCGCAGGTGCTCGCCGATCATCTGATCGGAGGCCGATAAGCCGGCGCGCGCGTCCACCAGAAACAGCACGGCATCGGCTTCTTCGATGGCCTGCAGCGACTGCTCGGCCATCTTCGCATCGATGCCCTCCTCGTCGCCAGAGATACCACCGGTGTCGATGACGATATAGGTGCGGCCCTGCCACTTGGCCTCGCCGTATTGGCGATCTCGGGTCAGACCGGACAGGTCGCCGACAATCGCGTCGCGGCTTTTGGTCAAGCGGTTGAACAGCGTGGACTTGCCCACGTTCGGGCGGCCCACCAGGGCAATTACGGGAACCATTAGGCTCTCCACTTCATTATTTCAGAAAATACAAAAGCCGCTGCATGGGCAGCGGCCGGAAATCAATACTGACCATGCTACACAGCCGTAAATGCTGTGCAGCATAGCCAAGCGGATCATTACTTGATGGTCAGAGCCACCAGGTTGCCGCCATTACCGAAGGCATACAGCCAATCGCCAACCACCAGCGGACGGGCACGCAGGCCGTCGCTGTCGATACGCTCGCGGCCGACGAAACGGCCGTCCACCTGACTGATCAGGTGCAGATAACCTTCCAGATCGCCAAAGGCTACATAGCTGGAAAACACTTCCGGCGCCGACAATTGACGACGAGCCAGCGCATCGTTGCTCCACAACGCCGACGCGGAACGCTCGTCGATACCTTCCACGGTGCCGCTGGCCAGGCTGACGTAAACGCTACCGTAACCCTGGGCGAGGCCTACCGAGCTGGAGGCTTCGCGTTGCCAGAGGATGCGCCCGCTTTCCAGATCCAGGGCGGCGAGGCGGCCCTGGTAACTGACTGCGTAGAGCGTACCGCCGGACAGTAGCAGACCGCCATCGATGTCCACCACGCGCTCCAACTCGGAGCGCCCTTGCGGGATCGCCACGCGCTGTTCCCAAACCGGGATACCACGCTGCGCATCGAGGGCGATGACCTTACCGCTGGACAAGCCAGCGACGGCCAGACGATTGGTCAGCACCGGGCTGCCGGTACCGCGCAACGTGAGCACCGCCGGGGTATTGTCGAACAACCAACGCTGGTCGCCGGTATCGGCGTCTAACGCGATCAGGCGGTCGTCCTGGGTTTGCACCAGAACGATATCGCCGTTGATCGCCGGCGCCGCGAGCACTTCGCTGGGCACCCGGGCACGCCACTTTTCTTCGCCGGAAACCGCATCCAGGGCGATGACTTCGCCTTTCAGGGTGCCGACCACGACCAGGCCGTAACCGGCGCCAACCGCGCCGGAAACCGGCAATTCCAGATCGGCCTTCCAGATCACCTTACCGCTCATGCGGTCGAGCGCCATGACCAGGCCCTCGACATCGGCGGCAAAAATGCTGTCGCCGTCGATGGCCGGCACCAACATATTGAAGGTTTCGCCCTGGCCTTGACCGATCGAGCGGCTCCATTCTTTTTTCAGCTGCACTTCTTTCTCGAACTTCGGCAGCTCTGCCGGCGGCAGTTCCTTCTTGCTATTGCTGCTGCAACCCACAGCCATAACGGCCAGGGCCAGCAGTGCGGCAGTTTTCCAACGCATCACGTCACGCATCCCCTTTCGCCAGATCGTCGAGCTTCAATTGCAGGCCACCGACAGCGGCCTCTTCGGACAACGCAGCTTTGGCCTTGAGGTAGGCGGCGTGCGCATCGTCGTCGCGACCCAGCTTGACCAGCAGATCGCCTTTCAATTCTTCGCGGCTGGCCTGATAGGCCGGCACGGCATCGCCCTCGAGCAGTTGCAGGGCTTGCTGTGCCTTGTCCTGCGCAGCCAATACCCGCGCCAGGCGCTGACGCGCCAGCTCGGCCAGGGTGTCGTCGGCGGGCTTGTCGACAATCGCCTGCAACTCGGCGGCGGCATCGTCCAGCTTGCCGGACTCGACCGCGACCTTGGCAACGAACAGGCTGCCGTATTGCGCGTAGTGAGTGCCGGCGTAATCGCTCTTGAGCTTGCTCGATAACTCGACGACCTTGGCCATATCGGGCTGCCCGTTCGGGTTCAAGGCGGTTTCCAGCAATTGCTGGTAAACCACGGACGCGCCCTGGGCCTGATTGGCCTGGTACTTCTGCCAACCCTGCCAGCCGAATACCGCCACCAAGGCCAACGCCACACCGGTGAGCAATGGCTTGCCATTGCGCTGCCACCACTCCTTGATTACCGCAAGCTCTTCATCATCGGTACGCGAAACCACCCCAATACTCCTTTCCGCTAAATAGCTAAATCGCTTAAGCCTGCACCGCGCAGGTCGCCAAATGGTCGGCCAATGCCGACCAGGCAATACTTTGTTGTTCGCCCTGATCGCGTAGCGGCTTGCAACCTACCACTTGCTGGGCCAGTTCGTCTTCACCCAAGACCAACGCGAAGAGCGCGCCGCTCTTATCGGCCTTCTTCAACTGGCTTTTGAAACTGCCGGCGCCGGCGTTGACCTGCAAACGCAGCCGCGGCAATTGATCGCGCAAACGCTCGGCCAATGCCAGCGCCGCCAGCTCCGCCGGTTCGCCGAAGGCACACAGGTAGACATCGACCTGACGGGCGATTTGGGCGGGTACTTTACCCAGAGTTTCGAGGAGCAGCACCAATCGTTCGATGCCCATGGCGAAACCGACACCCGGCGTCGGCTTGCCGCCCATCTGCTCGACCAGGCCGTCGTAACGGCCACCGGCGCAAACGGTGCCCTGGGCGCCGAGCTGATCGGTGACCCACTCGAACACGGTCTTGCTGTAGTAGTCCAGGCCACGCACCAATTTGGGATTGATCGTGTAAGGAATACCCGCGGCATCCAAACGGGCTTTGAGGCCTTCGAAGTGGATGCGCGACTCTTCGTCCAGGTAATCCGCCATCTTCGGTGCGTCGGCGAGCAGCGCCTGGGTCTCGGGGTTCTTGCTGTCGAGCACGCGAAGCGGGTTGCTGGTCAGGCGCCGGCGGCTGTCTTCGTCCAATTGATCGGCGCGAGCGCTGAGGTACGCCACCAATGCATCGCGATAGACGGCACGGGCTGCGCTAGTACCCAGGCTGTTCAATTCCAGGGTGACCGAGTCGCGAATGCCGAGCAGGCCCCACAGGCGCCAAGTCAGCACGATCAACTCGGCGTCGATATCCGGCCCCTCGATATTGAACACTTCAACGCCGATCTGGTGGAACTGGCGGTAGCGGCCCTTCTGCGGGCGCTCATGACGGAACATCGGGCCAATGTACCAAAGCTTCTGACTCTGCCCGCCACCGGCCAGGCCGTGTTCGAGCACCGCCCGCACGCAGGCCGCGGTGCCTTCGGGGCGAAGGGTCAGAGAATCGCCGTTGCGATCCTCGAAGGTGTACATCTCTTTTTCGACGATATCCGTCACTTCGCCGATCGAGCGTTTGAACAGCTCGGTGAACTCGACGATGGGCATGCGGATCTGCCGATAACCATAGCCATCGAGCAGGCGTGCCACGCTGTCTTCGAAATAACGCCAGAGCGGGGTTTGCTCGGGCAGGGTGTCGTTCATGCCACGGATGGCTTGCAGGGACTTGCTCAATTCGATTCCTTAACGGTTAGCTGCGCACGATCAGGGCGGCGTCAGCCGCGACCTTCTCGGCCGCTTTCTCGCGGATCAACCTCTCCAGCTGATCCACCAGGTTGTCATTATTCAGTTTCTGCGCAGGCTTGCCATCGATATAGATCAGGTTGTTCGGCGAACCACCGGTCAAACCGATATGGGCTTCCTTGGCTTCGCCGGGGCCGTTGACCACACAACCGATCACCGCGACGTCGAGCGGCACCAGCAGATCTTCGACTCGCGTTTCCAACTCGTTCATGGTCTTGACCACATCGAAGTTCTGCCGCGAGCAGCTCGGGCAGGCGATGAAGTTGATGCCACGCGAACGCAGGCGCAACGACTTGAGGATATCGAAACCGACTTTGATCTCTTCGACCGGGTCGGCGGCCAGCGAAATGCGGATGGTATCGCCGATCCCGTCGGCCAGCAGCATGCCCAAACCGACCGAAGACTTCACCGTACCGGAGCGCAAACCGCCGGCTTCGGTGATGCCCAGGTGCAGCGGCTGGTCGATCTGCTTGGCCAGCAAGCGGTAAGCCTCGACCGCCATGAACACGTCCGACGCTTTGACGCTGACTTTGAAATCCGGGAAATTCAGGCGATCCAGGTGCTCGACATGGCGTAGCGCCGACTCGACCAGGGCTTCCGGGGTCGGCTCGCCGTACTTCTTCTGCAGGTCTTTTTCCAGCGAGCCGGCATTGACCCCGATGCGGATCGGGATACCCCGCGCGCGCGCGGCCTCGACCACCGCCCGGACCCGATCTTCGCGGCCGATATTGCCCGGATTGATGCGCAGGCAGTCGACCCCCAGTTCGGCCACACGCAGGGCGATCTGATAGTCGAAATGGATATCGGCCACGAGTGGCAGGCTGACCTGCTGCTTGATCCGGCCGAAGGCTTCGGCGGCGTCCATATCGGGGACCGAGACACGCACGATATCGGCACCGGCATCCTGCAGGCGGCGGATCTGCGCGACCGTGGCGGCCACGTCGTTGGTATCGGTATTGGTCATGCTCTGCACCGCGATGGGTGCATCGCCCCCTACGGGAACCGAGCCGACCCAAATTTTGCGCGATACGCGGCGCTTGATCGGTGATTCACCATGCATCTTATTGCCCACCCAATGTGATGCGCGCGGTTTCACCCGTGATAAAGGGGGTCACATCGACTGCCGCGCCGTTGTAACTGATTTGAGCGCCACGGGCATAGCCCAGGCGTAGTTCCAGTGGCGCCTTACCAACCAGTTGCAGGCTATCGCCCTTACGTTTGAGCCCGCCGAACACTATTTTGCCGTTGGCGTCGCGCAACTGCACCCAGCAATCGGCACTGAATTGCAGAGCCACGAGACCTTCGCCCGCCGCTACGGCCAAAGGTTCTGCGACGGGCTCCGGGACAACGGCCGCGGGGCTTTCTTCGGCGGTCGCCGGCACCTCAGGCACAGAATCCTCGGCGGGGGCTTCAGGCTGCTCCGCGGTTACCTCCGCAGCGTCCTCTGGTGCTGCCGACTCCGGCGCCTCGTCCGTGGCGCCGGGCTGGGCGGCGACATCTGCCGATACGCTCGGCAGATCCAATTCGGTACCGGTCTGAGCGTCGATCACCGCTTGGTCTTCAGGCTCATCGAGCACATGGATCTGGGTGGCACCGTCGGCCCCTTCCACTTCGACCTGGCCAATGCCACTGGTCGGCAGCAGATCGGTTTGAGCCTTGGATTGCTCCTGCCACCAGTAAAAGCCTACGCCCGCCAACGCCAAGAGCAGCAGGAAGCTGACGAAACGCAGCACTTTCTGCGAGTAGCGCGCCGGCTCTTCGATATGCCCGAGGCTGTGCACACTGGCCCCGGCTGAATCGCTACCGGTGAACTGATCGAACTCGAGCACCAGGCGATTCTGGTCCATATCGAGCAATTTGGCATAGGCACGAATATAACCGCGGGCAAAGGTATGCCCTGGCAACTTATCGAAAGCACCGACTTCGATCTGCCCCAGACGCTGCGAGGTCAGGTTGAGCTGCGCGGCCACCTCGGCGATCGTCCAACCTTTGCTCTCGCGAGCCTTGCGTAGGGATTCACCAGGGTTGACGCGATGGACTACTGCAACTTCAGAAGGTGCCGCTTTCATCATTGCTCCGAAAGGTATTGCTGATATTCCGGCGTACCGGGATAAAACCGCTTCAACTGCAAACCGATGCTGGCGGCCTTGTCGCGATCGTCGAAAATTTTCGCCAGACGGGCGCCGAGCAACAGACTGCGTGCATTCTGCTCGGACAGCGCGCTAAAGCCTTCGTAATAGCGGCGCGCGGGAATGTACTCCTTGTCCTCGTAGGACAACAACGCCATTTCCAGAAGCGCCATGGAGCGTTTGCCGTTAAGGCGTAATGCGCGCTCGAAATAGCCTTTGGCCTGCTGCCGCTGGTCGAGCCTCATCGCGGCCATCCCCAGGTTCTCGAAAACCCTGGAGCGTTCCGGATAGAGAGTGTCCTGAGCGGCTCGCTGAAAATATTCGTAGGCTTCCTGATAACGTTTCTGTTCGAACAGAAAACTCCCGTAATTGTTCAACAGACGCGCATCGCCGCCACGCTGCGACAAGGCTTTACGGTAGTGCTCGTCGGCCAGCTTGGCTTCCATTTCCATCTGAAACACCAACGCCAGGGCGGCGTGGGCATCGGCGTTGGCGGGATCGAGTTCAAGGGCTTTTTTCAGCGGCACCTTGGCGCGCTCGCTTAAACCTTGCTGCAAATACCCGATGCCTAATTGAACATAGGCGTCGCGGGCTCCGTCTCGCCCCTCATCGGTTCTCATCGGATCGACCTTACCCGTCGACACACAACCGGCCAACAGGCTGGCGACTAATAAGAACAGCGCTGGGCGCAGGATCATGGGTGTCCTCTCTTCAGGTTCGATTGGCGGCGGAACGCGGCGTCTCTGCCTCGCTACTTACATCACGCAGGGCAATGTAGCGCTCACTGCGGCGGGTACGATCCATGACCTGACCAACCAACTGGCCGCAGGCGGCATCGATGTCTTCCCCTCGCGTGGTGCGCACAGTGACATTGTGCCCGGCTTTGTGCAGCAGGTCCTGGAAACGGCGAATGGCATTGTTACTGGGCCGTTCGTAACCCGAATGAGGGAAGGGATTAAACGGGATTAAATTGATCTTGCAAGGCACATCTTTGAGAAGTGCGATCATCTCCTCAGCCTGCTCGGGCTTATCGTTGACATCCTTGAGCAAGGTGTACTCGATGGTCAGCACACGCTTCTCGCCGAGGCGCGAGACATAGCGTTTGCAGGCCGCCAACAGCATTTCCAGCGGGTACTTCTTGTTGATCGGCACCAACTGGTTACGCAGCTCGTCGTTCGGTGCGTGCAGGGACAGCGCCAAGGAGACGTCGATCACTTCGCCCAGCTTGTCGATCATCGGCACCACGCCCGAGGTGGACAGGGTCACCTTGCGCTTGGAGATGCCATAACCGAGGTCGTCCATCATGATCCGCATAGCGGCGACCACGTTGTCGAAGTTCAGCAGCGGCTCGCCCATGCCCATCATCACCACGTTGGTGATGGCGCGATCGATCTTCGCCGGCACGCTGCCGAACGATTTGTTGGCGATCCACACCTGGCCGATCACTTCGGCGGCGCTCAGGTCGCTGTTGAACCCTTGCTTGCCGGTCGAGCAGAAACTGCAATCCAACGCACAGCCGGCTTGCGACGAAACGCAGAGCGTGCCACGCGAGCCCTGGGGGATATACACGGTTTCCACGCAACTGCCCGACGCCACCCGCACTACCCACTTGCGCGTGCCATCGGTGGAAATATCTTCGCTGACCACTTCCGGGCCGCGGATTTCGGCACAAGCCTTGAGCTTCTCGCGCAAGGCCTTGCCGACGTTACTCATGGCATCGAAGTCATCGACGCCAAAATGGTGAATCCACTTCATCACCTGACCGGCGCGGAAACGTTTCTCCCCGATACGCTCGAAGAACTGCTCCATCTCCGTCTGGGTCAAACCCAGCAGATTGATTTTACCGGTAGCTTCAGTCATGGCTTCACCCTCACACGTTTCGCTGTTAGCGAAGGCGTGCGCATACCTCGGTCGCAGCGAAGAAGTAAGCGATTTCACGAGCAGCGGAAGCCTCGGAATCGGAACCGTGCACGGCGTTTTCGTCGATGGATACCGCGAAATCGGCGCGAATGGTGCCGGCAGCCGCTTCTTTCGGGTTGGTTGCGCCCATCAGCTCGCGATTTTTCAGTACAGCGTCCTCACCTTCCAGAACCTGGACGATGACCGGGCCGGAAGTCATGAAAGCAACCAGGTCCTTGAAGAAACCGCGCTCGCTGTGCTCGGCGTAGAAACCAGCGGCTTCGCGCTCGGACAGCTGGACCATTTTCGAAGCGACGACGCGCAGGCCCGCCTTTTCGAAACGAGTGGTGATTTCGCCTACGACATTTTTAGCGACGGCGTCGGGCTTGATGATGGAAAACGTACGTTGAACAGCCATGTAAAACTCCAGAAACGAGGGTTAAAGCGAAAAATTAAACCCGCGAATTATACGCGGGTTAGGGGGAAAGCATAAGAGCGGCGGTAAGCGGCCTATCACTCAGCCTCTTCGATCCAGGCCGCCTGAATGGCTTCGAGCACCTTCTCGCCGCCACGTTGCGGGTCGTCGGAAAACTCCGGCAACTCCAGCACCCAGCGGTGCAGGTCGACGAAGTTGACGAAACGCGGATCGACATCAGGCTTGCTTTCCGCCAGCTGAATAGCGATTTCCAGCACATCGACCCATTTCAAACTCATGACAACTCCTTGAATCAATGCGGTGCCTCAGAGGCATGGTTGAGCGAGTACTTCGGAATCTCGATGGTTAGATCCTCATCCCCGACTATAGCCTGGCAGGACAACCGCGATTGCGCTTCCAGTCCCCATGCCTTGTCCAACAGGTCTTCCTCCAATTCGTCAGCCTCGTTCAGCGAGTCAAACCCCTCGCGAACGATACAGTGGCACGTGGTGCAGGCGCAGACACCGCCGCAGGCACTTTCAATCTCGATATGATTGTCATGCGCCACTTTCAAGATCGAGATACCGGGCTCAACCTCTACGATCAGCCCATCCGGGCAGAATACGGCGTGGGGCAGGAAGATGATCTGCGGCATGCTTATTCCTCGATATCGTTGAGACTACGGCCCGCCAGTGCGGCTTTGACCGTGGCATCCAGGCGACGCGCCGCAAAGGCGTCGGTCACCTGGGTCAAACGTTTGGTTTGTTTTTCAATGGCCAGCCCATCTTGCCCGGCCATCAGCTCACGCAATTGCTGCATCTGCGCTTCGATGGCCAAGCGTTCGTCGGCGTCGAGCAAGCGCTCGCCATCGGCCTCCAGCGCCGCCTCCACGGCCTCCAGCAGGCGCCTGGCGTCCACTTGCTGTTCGCGCAGCACGCGGGCGACCTTGTCGTCGCCGGCGTACTGGAAGGAATCCTGCAACATCCGCGCGATCTCGCCATCGGTCAAACCGTAGGACGGCTTGACCTGAATGCTCGCCTCCACGCCCGACGCCAACTCGCGGGCGGAGACGTTGAGCAGGCCGTCGGCATCGACCTGGAAGGTCACGCGAATTTTCGCTGCGCCCGCGACCATCGGCGGAATACCGCGCAATTCGAAACGCGCCAAGGAGCGACAATCGCTGATCAACTCCCGCTCGCCCTGCAGCACATGGATCATCATGGCCGTCTGGCCGTCTTTGTAAGTGGTGAAATCCTGGGCTCGCGCCACCGGAATCGTGGTGTTGCGCGGAATCACCTTTTCCATCAGGCCGCCCATGGTTTCCAGGCCGAGCGACAATGGAATCACGTCCAGCAGCAACAGCTCTTCGCCTTCGCCACGCTTGTTACCCGCCAGGGCGTCTGCCTGGATGGCCGCCCCTATGGCCACCACCTGATCCGGGTCGATATCGGTCAGCGGTTCGCGCATAAACAGCTCGGCCACGGCCTGGCGCACGTGCGGCACCCGAGTCGAACCCCCGACCATGACCACCGCCGCGATATCTTCCAGCTCGATAGCCGCATCGCGCACGGCGCGACGACAAGCCTTGAGGCTACGCGCAATCATCGGCTCGATCAGTTCATCGAACTGGGTACGGCTTAATTGCCCTTGCCAATCGCCATAACCGAGCGTTGCAACTTCAGCCTCGGTCAGGGCCTCCTTGGCGGCGCACGCCGTCTGTAGCAGGAGGCGCTGCTGAGCGGGATCGAGATTGGCGGAAACCCCGGCTTGTTGCACGATCCAGCCGGCAATCGCGTGATCGAAATCGTCGCCGCCCAGGGCGCTGTCGCCACCGGTGGCCAATACTTCGAAAACGCCGCCGGTCAGCCGCAGAATGGAGATATCGAAGGTGCCGCCACCCAGATCGTAAATCGCCACCAGGCCTTCGGCATGCTGATCCAGGCCATAGGCCACGGCCGCCGCGGTCGGCTCGTTGAGCAGGCGCAACACACTCAATCCAGCCAGGCGCGCGGCGTCCTTGGTGGCCTGACGCTGGGAATCATCGAAGTAGGCCGGCACCGTAATTACCGCGCCAACCAACTCGCCGCCAAGGCTGGCTTCGGCGCGCTGGCGCAGCGTTTTAAGAATATCGGCAGACACTTCGACCGGACTTTTCGGCCCCTGCACGGTGTCTATAAAAGGCATATGCGACTCACCGGCGACAAAGCGATAGGGCAATTGCTCACCCAGTTGCTTGACGTCGGCCAGACCGCGCCCCATCAGACGCTTGACCGACAACACGGTGTTCAGCGGATCGCTGGAGGCGGCCGTCTTGGCAGTCTCGCCGACCTCGACACGGTCGGCGTGATAGCGCACCGCCGACGGCAGGATGACCTGCCCGCTCGCGTCCGCCAAGGGTTCGGATAGGCCGCTGCGCACCGCAGCGACCAGAGAATTGGTGGTACCCAGATCGATCCCCACCGCCAACCGACGCGCGTGGGGCTGAGGACTTTGTCCGGGCTCAGCGATTTGCAGTAGGGCCATGGCTAATCAATGCTTATTTATCTGGAATCGAGGGTGTCAGGCACACCGGACTGGGCGTGCGAGCGTTAATCGTCGAGGCGCTCTTCCAACTGGCGAACCTCGTGGGAGAGCTTGTCGAGAAACTGCATACGGCGCATCAGGCGTTCGGCTTCTTCGCGCCGAACCGCATCGTCCCAACAATCCGCAAAGCTTTCGTTCAGCTCTTCCTGCGCGACCTTCAGGCGCCGCTTGAAGGCCGCCACGCCCGCCAGATCGGCGCTGTCATGCAAGTCTTCCAGCTCTTCGCGCAGTTGCATCTGTTGCAGCAGGAAGTCCGGGTCTTGCACCGTCACTTCCAGGGGCAACTCGGGCCCGCGTAGCGCCAACAGATAACGCGCCCGCTGCGGTGCATTCTTCAGCGTGCGATAGGCTTCGTTTAGGTCGGCGGATTGCTCCAGCGCCATGCGCTGCTCGCTTTCCGAGGCATCGGCGAAACGATCCGGGTGAACATTGCGCGCCAGCTCGCGGTAACGCGCGGCCAACAACTCAGCGTCCAAACGAAAGCTCGGCTGCAAATCAAACAGGGCAAAATGACAAGGACTTCCCACACGCGCCTCAGATCAAACACGCCTCAGATATTGAAGCTCTCGCCGCAGCCACATTCGCCGCGCACGTTAGGGTTGTT
>NZ_CAMPHN010000020.1 GCF_946885885.1 uncultured Pseudomonas sp. | reverse complement strand
GGGTGATCATGAGCATCGCCGAGCTGAGCGACCTGATCAATCAGCACTTCGAAGAGCAAATCCTCCGCGCCGGCGAAAGCAGCCCCGCCACGCAACTCAACAGCCGTTTCCAACTGCGCAACGGCTATATCGAAGTCACCCACCCGAATGTGTTCAAACGCACCCCGTTCGCCATTCTGGAAATCTTCGTGCTGATGGCCCAGCACCCGGAAATCAACGGTGTGTGCGCCGACACCATTCGCCTGCTGCGCGACCACCGCCACCTGATCGACGACGATTTCCGCAGCGATATCCGTAACACCAGCCTGTTCATCGAACTGTTCAAATGCGAACAGGGCATCCACCGCAACCTGCGCCGAATGAACCGCTACGGCATTCTCGGGCGTTACCTGCCGGAGTTCGGCCAGATCGTCGGGCAGATGCAGCACGACCTGTTCCACATCTATACGGTCGATGCGCACACCCTCAACCTGATCAAGCACCTGCGCAAACTGCAGTACACGCAGAACACCCAGATGTCGGAAAAATTCCCACTGGCCAGCAAGCGCATCGGCAAACTGCCCAAACCGGAATTGATCTACCTCGCAGGCCTTTACCACGACATCGGCAAGGGCCGCGGCGGCGATCACTCGGCGCTCGGCGCGGTGGATGCCGAAGCCTTTTGCGTACGCCATCAACTGCCGAACTGGGACACCAAGCTGATCGTCTGGCTGGTGCAAAACCACTTGGTGATGTCGACCACGGCGCAGCGCAAAGACCTCTCCGACCCCCAGGTGATTTTCGATTTCGCCCGCCTGGTCGGCGACCAGACCCGTCTCGATTATCTCTACGTACTGACCGTGGCCGATATCAACGCCACCAATCCCACGCTGTGGAATTCCTGGCGCGCCAGCCTGCTGCGCCAGCTCTACACCGAGACCAAACGCGCCCTGCGCCGCGGCCTGGAAAACCCGCTGGATCGCGAAGAGCAGATCCGTCTGACCCAAAGCGCGGCGCTCGACATCCTGGTGCGCGGCGGCACCGACCCGGACGACGCCGAACAGCTTTGGTCGCAGCTCGGCGACGATTACTTCCTGCGCCATAGTGCCAGCGATGTGGTCTGGCACACCGAAGCGATTCTCCAGCACCCCAACGACGGCAACCCGCTGGTGCTGATCAAGGAAACCACTCAGCGCGAGTTCGAAGGCGGCACGCAGATATTCATCTACGCCCAGGACCAGCACGACTTTTTCGCCGTGACCGTGGCCGCCATGGCCCAGCTCAACCTGAGCATTCACGACGCGCGAATTCTCACCTCGACCAGCCAATTCACCCTCGACACCTACATAGTGCTGGAAGCGGAAGGCGACTCCATCGGCGACAACCCGGCACGGATCAAGCAGATCCGCCAGGGCCTGATCGACGCCCTGAAAAACCCCGACGAGTACCCGAGCATCATCCAGCGCCGGGTACCGCGCCAGCTCAAGCATTTCGCCTTCGCCCCGCGGGTGACCATCCATAACGATGCCAATCGGCCGGTGACCATCCTCGAACTGATCGCACCGGACCGCCCCGGACTGCTGGCGCGCGTCGGGCGCATCTTCCTCGACTTCGACCTGTCACTGCAGAACGCCAAGATCGCCACGCTCGGCGAGCGGGTGGAGGACGTGTTCTTCGTCACCGACGCGCACAACCAGCCGCTATCCGACCCGGAGCTCTGCACCCGCCTGCAGGAAGCCATCGTCCAGCAACTGTCGGACGCCAACGGCCAGAAAACCGAAGCCAACCGCATCAGCTTTTGATCACCTCAACCTTGACCGCAGCGCGACCCGCGGGCCGCATGGTCCGTGCGCAGTCGCCGCACGCAGTTCCCAGGAAAGCCCCATGAACAATGCGTTGAACCAGTTGCAGCCCTACCCCTTCGAGAAACTCCGCGCCCTGCTCGCCGGCATCCAGCCGCCCGGCGACAAGCCCGCCATCGCCCTATCGATCGGCGAACCCAAACACCGCTCGCCGGCATTCGTCGCCGAAGCCCTCAGCGCCAACCTCGACCAGATGGCGGTGTACCCCACCACCCTCGGCCTGCCGGCGCTGCGCGAAGCCATCGCCGACTGGTGCGGCCAGCGCTTCGGCCTGCCAAGCGGCGCGCTCGACCCGGCGCGCCATGTGCTGCCAGTCAACGGCACCCGCGAGGCGCTGTTCGCCTTCACCCAGGCGGTGGTGCAGCGCGATGCGGACGGCCTGGTGGTCAGCCCCAACCCGTTCTACCAGATCTACGAGGGCGCGGCCTTGCTCGCCGGTGCCCAGCCGCATTATCTGCCCTGCCTGGAAGAGCACGACTTCAACCCGGATTTCGCCGCGGTCGGCGACGACATCTGGCAGCGCTGCCAGATCCTTTTCCTCTGCTCGCCGGGCAACCCGACCGGCGCACTGATCCCGCTGGAAACCCTGAAACAGCTGATCGCCCTGGCCGACAAGTTCGACTTCGTGATCGCCGCTGACGAGTGCTACAGCGAGCTGTATTTCGACGAAACCAACCCTCCGGCCGGTTTGCTGAGCGCCTGCGCCGAGCTGGGCCGCAACGACTTCAAACGCTGCGTGGTGTTCCACAGCCTGTCCAAGCGCTCCAACCTGCCCGGTTTGCGTTCAGGCTTCGTGGCCGGAGATGCCGACATCCTCAAAGCATTTCTGCTGTACCGCACCTACCACGGTTGCGCCATGCCGGTACAAACCCAGCTGGCCAGCATCGCCGCCTGGCGCGACGAAGCGCACGTCAAAGCCAACCGCGACCTGTACCGCGAGAAGTTCGATGCCGTGCTGGCGATTCTGGAGGGCGTGATGGATGTGCAACGCCCGGATGGCGGCTTCTACTTGTGGGCGAAAACCCCGGGCGACGACGAAAGCTTCACCCGCGAACTGTTCGCCCGCGAGCATGTGACCGTAGTGCCCGGCTCCTACCTGTCGCGCAACGTCGAGGGCGAAAACCCCGGTGCCGGCCGCGTGCGTATGGCCCTGGTGGCGCCACTGGCCGAATGCGTCGAAGCCGCGCAACGGATTCGCAATTTTATCCAGCGAGGCTAAAAGCCCTAAAAACAGCTCGCCCCGGCGGATACCGGGGCGAGTTCGCTGCACTACTTGCGGTGCGATACCCAGAGATCGTGGAATTCGACCCGACCACCCTCGCTCGACGGCCCTTTGTTATCGAGGGTGTAGACCCCCGCCTTGAAATACAGACGCTTCTTCGCCCAGGCCGAATTCAGCGCCGTCTGATAGACCCGCCCATTGAGATCGAGCCGCAACTGGCCAGTCTGCGTCACATCGATCTCATAGTTGAAACGAGTCCCCAGCGGCATACCCTTATAGGTCAAGACAATAGGACTGTCCTTGCTGCCAGGCTTGTTGCGCAGCTCGGCATAGACATAGCCCGTGCCGTTGACCTGCTGGTAGAGAATCTTCAGCAACGGTTTCGAACTGTCCTTGCTGTGGATCTGCCCGATGACGATGCGCTCGCTGGAAGGGATCTGGTGGACCGTCAACGCCGCACTCAGCTCGTGCAGGCCCTCCTTGTAATACCAGTTGCGCTGTTTACCGTCGCTGAAGGTTTCGCGCAGCTCGCTACGGGGGTAGCTACTGCCTTTGGTATGAGTACCGGTCACCGGCGCCCAGAACACCGCACCACTGTCGGTACGGTAGAAATAGGGGTCCTGATAGCCGGACCCGAGCGCCTGGGTACTAATGACGCGAGCAGGAACCTGCTCGGGAATGGTTAAGCTCCAATCGTAAAAATCGATCATGGTGCATCCGTCTTCAATGCCTGCACAGCGGGGCATCCGGCTACTACGTGCAGACAGTTAGCATGAGCGACTCTCCTGATCGCCGCCGCGGTCGTTTTGCCGCGCCGGGATGTTAGTACTTTGGCGCCATCTTTATGAACGAGACGGACAAACGGCTATGCATTTTCAATGAACTTAAGCGCAAAATTCATCAAATTAGCATCATATTCGCATCATTTAGCCATTAAACGAGCGGTACGATAGCCCTCCGGAAGGGCACATTGCAGCAATGCGGCAAATATCGCCGCGCCAACACGCGCACGCGACGCACGGCGATGTCGTGGCATAATCCGCCCTTATTTTGGCAACACGCCCAGAGGCTCCCATGACCGCGAATGCTAAAACGCTGCGCATGTTCGGCATCAAAGCCTGCGACACCATGAAAAAAGCCCGTACCTGGCTCGACGAGAATGGCCTCGAATATGCTTTCCACGATTACAAGGCCAGCGGCATCGACCGCGCCAATCTCGAACGTTGGTGCGACGAGCATGGCTGGGAAGTCGTTCTCAACCGTGCCGGCACCACGTTCCGCAAGCTGGAAGAGGCGCAAAAAGCCGACCTCGACCAGAACAAGGCGATCGAGCTGATGCTCGCCCAGCCCTCGATGATCAAGCGCCCGGTGCTGGATCTCGGCAGCAAAACCCTGATTGGTTTCAAACCCGCCAGCTATGCGGCTGAGTTGGCTTGAACCCCGTAACCCTGAATTCGCGTTAAGGAAAGCCACATGACTTCTACTCTTTTCAGCCTGGCCTTCGGTGTCGGCTCGCAAAACCGCCAAAACGACTGGCTTGAAGTGTTCTACGCCCAGCCGCTGCTCAACCCCGCTGCCGAACTGATTGAAAAGGCCGCGCAAAAGCTCGGCTACAGCGGCGGCAACCAAAGCATCGCGTTCACCACCGCACAAGCGGGCGAACTGGCCGAAGCCCTGAAGGGCATCGACAGCGTGCAGGCCGCGTTGCTGACCCGTCTGGCGGAAAGCCACAAGCCGCTGGTGGCCACCTTCCTCGCCGAAGACAGCCCCCTGACCAGCACCCCCGAGGCTTACCTCAAGCTGCACCTGCTCTCCCATCGCCTGGTCAAACCCCATGGCCTGAACCTCACCGGGATTTTCCCGCTGCTGCCTAACGTCGCCTGGACCAGCCAGGGCGCGATCGATCTGGCCGAACTGGCCGAGCTCCAGTTGGAGGCACGCCTCAAAGGCGAGCTGCTGGAAGTCTTCTCCGTGGATAAGTTCCCGAAAATGACCGACTACGTGGTACCGAGCGGTGTGCGTATCGCCGATGGCGCGCGTATCCGCCTGGGCGCCTATGTCGGCGAAGGCACCACCGTGATGCACGAAGGTTTCGTCAACTTCAACGCCGGCACCGCTGGCCCTGGCATGATCGAAGGCCGGGTATCCGCTGGCGTGTTCGTCGGCAAGGGCTCGGACCTGGGCGGCGGTTGCTCGACCATGGGCACCCTGTCCGGCGGCGGCAATATCGTCATCTCGGTCGGCGAAGGCTGCCTGATCGGCGCCAACGCCGGCATCGGCATCCCCTTGGGCGACCGCAATACCGTGGAATCCGGCCTGTACATCACCGCCGGCACCAAGGTGGCCTTGCTCGATGGCCAGAACCAGTTGGTCAAGGTGGTCAAGGCCCGCGAACTGGCCGGCCAACCGGACCTGCTGTTCCGCCGCAACTCGCAAACCGGCACCGTGGAATGCAAGACCCACAAATCGGCGGTCGAGCTGAACGCAGCCCTGCACGCACATAACTGAGAGGCAGCGGCAAGCTGCAAGCCACAAGCTGCAAGCGTTAAGGCAGCCCAACTTGCAGCTTGTCGCTTGAAGCTTATGGCTCTCTTTTCCCCCTGGCGCGCTGACTTCCCCGGCATACTGGCCCTCGACGCCGAAGGCCAGACTTATCTGGACAGCGCCGCCACCGCGCAGAAACCCCAGGCCATGCTCGACGCCCTGCTCGGTTACTACGCGGGCGGCGCGGCCAATGTGCATCGCGCCCAGCATCTGCCGGGCGAGCGCGCGACCCGGGCCTTCGAGGCCACGCGGGAAAAGCTCGCACATTGGTTGAATGCCGCAACCCCTGCGCAAATCGTTTTTACCCGTAGCGCCACCGAAGCCTTCAACCTGCTGGCCTATGGGCTGGAGCAGCAGTTTCAGGCGGGCGATGAGATTGTGATCAGCGCGCTGGAACACCACGCCAACCTGCTGCCCTGGCAGCAATTGGCGCTACGTCGCGGGCTCAAGCTGGTGGTGCTGCCGCTGGATGGCTCCGGGATTATCGATCTCGAGCAGGCCGCACAGCTGATTGGCCCACGCACCCGCCTACTCGCGGTTAGCCAGCTGTCCAATGTGCTCGGCTGCTGGCAGCCGCTCGATCGATTGCTCGCCTTGGCCAAAGCGCAGAACGCGCTGACGGTGGTCGACGGCGCCCAGGGCGTGGTGCATGGCCGGCACGATATGCAGGCGCTGGGCTGCGATTTCTATGTCTGCTCCAGCCACAAGCTTTACGGCCCGGACGGCGTCGGCATCCTCTATGGCCGCGAGGAAGCGTTGCAGCGCCTCCAGCACTGGCAGTTCGGCGGCGAGATGGTGCTCCAGGCCGACTACCAGAGCGCGCAGTTCCGCCCGGCGCCACTGGGTTTCGAGGCCGGCACCCCGCCAATTGCCGGTGTTATCGCCCTGGGCGCCAGCCTGGATTATCTGACCGGACTGGACGCCATCGCAGTGGCCGAGCATGAAGCCGCTCTACATGCCCACTTGCTGACGGGGCTGAACGCTCGCGAAGGCATTCGCCTGCTCGGCGAGCCTCATGTCGCCCTGGCCAGCTTCGTGGTCGAGGATGTGCACAACGCCGACCTCGCTCACCTCCTGACCGACCAGGGTATCGCCGTGCGCGCCGGCCATCACTGCACCATGCCGCTGCTGCAAAGCCTCGGCCTGGCCGGGGCGATCCGGGTATCCCTGGGTTTGTATAACGACGCCGGCGATCTGCAGCGCTTCTTCGCCGCCCTCGACCGCGCGCTGGAGCTGTTGCGATGAGTCCGCCCGCCAGCGCCCGGGAAGCCCTGGACGCCTTCGCCCAATGCCCCGGCTGGGAACAGCGGGCGCGCCTGTTGATGCAATGGGGCGAGAAGTTGGCGCCGCTCGCGGATGCCGAGCGCAACGAGGCCAACCGCGTGCATGGCTGCGAAAGCCAGGTCTGGTTGGTGGCCGAGCAGCACGGCCGACACTGGCAGTTCCGCGCCAGCAGCGACGCCCGTCTGCTGCGCGGATTGCTGGCCGTACTGCTGGCCAGGGTCAATGGTCTGAGCAGCGCGCAACTGGCGGAAGTCGAGCTGGCCGACTGGTTCGCCCAGCTCGGCCTGTCCCGTCAACTGTCGCCGTCGCGTAGCAATGGCTTACAGGCGGTATTGCAGCGTATGCGCGAGCTGACCCAACCCTAGAACCTGCTCAATCAACCAGCGTGATACCGTTTTCGGCGCACCATTCGAGCAAGGCTTCGCGGGTACGCTTAGCCTCATAGTCGTACCAGTCCTGCTCTTTACCCAGCCGATAGAGCAATTCCTTGTAGCGCGAGTAAGCGCCTTTCCTCCGAAAGATATCGCGCACCTCATCGTAGTGTTCCGGTATTTGCCCTAGGACGAAGTCGAAAACCAGTTGATTGCCCAGGTCCAGATCGTATTTATTCGGGACGCCGATCGCGGACTCGGGGTCGAAATCCGGCGGAACAGAATCGAAGGTTTCACCCATAGAGTCGAAACAGTAAATGGCGCCGTTGTCCGGATCGATATAGCACTCGGTGTCCATACCGTCGCTGGTCATCATAAAAGCGGTTTCGAGTTGGTCATAACTGACGGTCAAAGTCATTTCGTTCATGCCCCTTGCTGGTGTTGCCACAAGCCATCGCGCCCATGCCGGGTGCAGTTAACAGGTGGAAAAAAAGTAGCGAACGCCGGCCAGGCAAAGCAAGAAGAAAACGGCGGGAACGTAATGCAGCGGACTAACAGCCGCAGTCTGGCATCAGGGCTTAGTCGTAGGCGACCACTGATCCGCATTGCCGGAATACAGGGCTTGTTGCAGCCGAGCCAAATCGCCGCGTTCGGCGAACAGGCGCAAGCTGCGATTGAACGCTGTGCGCAATTCGGCGCCATGGGCATCGTCCTTGCGAAACAATATATGCAGCGGCTCGGTGCTGAGACTGTGCGGGTGATGGGTGATGCGTGCCCGGGTTTCGGCCGGGAACAGCCGTTGCAGCATGGCGTAACCCACCGCCCGGTCTTGCGGGTGCAGGTCGATACGACCCAACTCCAATAGACGAAAGCTGGTGGCCTCCTTGCCGTTTTGCAAGACGTGCAAGCGCCCATCCTGATGGGCTTTATCGAATTGCGGCCCGTAGGAATAGCCCAAGGTGGTGCCGATGCGATACTTCTGCAGGTCATCGACCTGCTGCCAGTCGAAAGCCAATTCCTTGCGGTGGAACAACACCACTTCGCCACGCACCATAGGCTCGCTGCAGTCGCTGAAACCGCGCCGGACCGCGGTGCAGATATAGGGCATGATCGCGTCCAGCGAACCCTGCTGCAACTTCAGCACATTACGGTCCCACGGATAGAACACGAATTTCGCCTGATAACCCGCCTCGGCGAATACCGCGCGAACGAGCCGCACCATGGCGCCCTTATCGCTACGGCTCTGGTCGACATAGGGCGCCCAGTCGCCGGTGCCGATGCGCACGACCTGCTCGGCCGAGCTGGCCGGGCTGAAAGCGATGGCCAGTGCGAATAACGCAATCCGGCAAAGTGCGCTGCATGCAGCGCCCGACCCGGTCGGCCAAGCAAGAAAAGACCTGTAAACCACCGCCCACCTCATCGCGCCTAGTAAGAGAATCTGCAAGCACCCCCTTTCACTTACTCAAGCTTAGCCAAGGCTGAACGATCCGTTACGCCTGACAACGCTCAGCCGGCCGCCGCGTGCCGGCCACCAGTTTTTCCACGGTTTTAGCGACGGCGACCATGGCAAAGGTCGCGGTCACCATGGTCACCGCGCCGAAGCCCCCGGCGCAGTCGAGCTTGACCCCTTCGCCGACGAACCCCTTATGCTGACAAACGCTACCGTCAGGCTTGGGATAGCGCAGTTGTTCGCTGGAAAACACGCAGGGCACGCTGTAGTTGCGCCCCTGGGTACGCGAGAAGTTGTAATCGCGGCGCAGAATCGAGCGCACCTTGGACGCCAGTGGATCGTTCCAGGTCTTGTTCAGGTCGCCGACCTGGATCTGCGTCGGGTCGATCTGCCCGCCGGCGCCGCCGGTGGTGATCACCTGAATCTTACGCCGCTTGCACCAGGCGATCAGCGCCGCCTTGGCATTGACGCTGTCGATGCAGTCGATCACCGCATCGAGCTGTTCGGTGATGTACTCGGCCATGGTTTCGCGGGTGACGAAGTCCGCCACCGCATGCACCACACAGGCCGGGTTGATGCCACGGATGCGCGCCGCCATGACCTCGACCTTGGGCTGGCCGAGCGTGCTGTCCAACGCATGCAGTTGCCGGTTGCTATTGCTGACGCAGACATCGTCCAGATCGAACAGCGAGATCTCGCCCACCCCCGAGCGCGCCAGGGCTTCCGCCGCCCAGGAGCCGACGCCGCCGATGCCGACCACCGCGACATGGGCCGCTGCCAGGCGCTCGGCGCCCTCGCGACCGTACAAGCGGGCAATACCGGCAAAGCGTTGTTCGTCGAACGTCATTTCACTACCTCGATACCCTGGCATAAGCGGGCGCACAGTATAGAAAGCTCGGTCGCCGCACCCAAGCGCCGTTTTACCGGGCAGAGCCCGCTCCGAAGTCGAAAATCCGCGCCGCGCTGGACGCACTCGAACACCGTGGAGAACTTTCCGGAAGCTTTCCCGCTCCAATTTCGGGCACGCCGAAAAACCACGCCGATAGGGGCTCAAGCCTCGCTATACAGTCCACGGGCGGCGGAGTAGCATGCGCGCATTCGACGCTCGTCGACTCCTCTGTATTGCCCTCCCTGCGGAACCTGAAGACGCTATGCCTGCGCGTAAATTTGGAATCAATCTGGTTGTGGTCCTCGCCATAGCCGCACTCTTTGCCGGTATCTGGGCGCTCTATAACCGGCCGGTCAGCGCGCCGGACTGGCCCGAGCAGATTTCCGGCTATTCGTTTTCGCCCTTTCGTCAGGGACAGAACCCGCAGACCAACACCTACCCCAGCGATGCGGAAATGCGCGCCGATCTGGAGTTGCTCACCAAGCAGACCGACAACATCCGCACCTACTCGGTGGACGGCAGCCTGGCGAACATTCCGCGGCTCGCCGAAGAACTGGGCCTGCGCGTGACCCTGGGTATCTGGATCAGTCCCGACCTGCAACGCAACGAGCGCGAGATCGCCAAAGCCATCGAGATCGCCAACAGTTCGCGCAGTGTCGTGCGCGTGGTGGTGGGCAACGAGGCGCTGTTCCGCAGCGAGATAGAACCCGAAGAACTGATCGCCTACCTCGACCGTGTGCGTGCCGCGGTGAAGGTTCCGGTCACCACCTCGGAACAATGGCATATCTGGGAAGAGCACCCGCAACTCGCCGAGCACGTCGACCTGATCGCCGCCCACGTACTGCCCTATTGGGAATTCGTGCCGATGGAGGACTCCACCCAGTTCGTCCTCGACCGCGCCCGCGACCTGAAAAAACTCTTCCCGAAAAAGCCGCTGCTGCTCTCCGAAGTGGGCTGGCCGAGCAACGGCCGCATGCGCGGCGGCGCCGACGCCTCCCAGGCCGACCAGGCGATCTACCTGCGCACCCTGGTCAACACCTTGAATAACAGGGGCTACAACTATTTCGTCATCGAAGCCTTCGATCAGCCATGGAAAAGCAGCGACGAAGGTTCGGTCGGCGCTTACTGGGGCGTTTACGACCTCGACCGTCAGGCCAAATTCAATTTCGAAGGCCCGGTGGTAGCCATTCCGCAATGGCGCCTGTTGGCCGTCGCCTCGGTGGTCATGGCGCTGATGGCCCTGACCCTGCTGCTGATCGACGGCAGCGCGTTGCGCCAGCGCGGGCGCACCTTCCTGACCTTCGTCGCGTTCGCCGGCGGTTCGCTGCTGGTGTGGATCGGCTACGACTACAGCCAGCAATACAGCACCTGGTTCAGCACCATGGTCGGCCTGTTGCTCGGCTTTGGCGCCCTCGGCGTATTCATCGTGCTACTCACCGAGGCCCATGAGCTGGCGGAAACCGTGTGGATGCACACCCGCAGGCGGCCGTTCTGCCCGGTACTGGCCGACAACGCCTACCGGCCCAAGGTGTCGATCCACGTGCCCTGCTACAACGAGCCGCCGGAGATGGTCAAACAGACCCTCGATGCCCTGGCCAATCTCGATTACCCGGACTTCGAAGTACTGATCATCGACAACAACACCAAGGACCCGGCGGTGTGGGAGCCGGTGCAAGCCTATTGCGAACAGCTCGGGCCGCGCTTCAGGTTCTTCCATGTCGCCCCCCTGGCCGGCTTCAAAGGTGGCGCGCTGAACTACATCCTGCCGCACACCGCAGCGGACGCCGAAGTGGTGGCGGTGATCGACTCCGACTACTGCGTCGACCGCAACTGGCTCAAACACATGGTGCCGCACTTCGCCGACCCCGAGATCGCCGTGGTGCAGTCGCCGCAGGACTATCGCGACGATAAGGAAAGCACCTTCAAGAAGCTCTGCTACGCCGAATACAAAGGCTTCTTCCATATCGGCATGGTTACCCGCAACGACCGCAACGCGATCATCCAGCACGGCACCATGACCATGATCCGCCGCAGCGTGATGGACGAACTGAAGTGGGCCGACTGGACCATCTGCGAGGACGCCGAACTCGGCCTGCGCGTGTTCAAGAAAGGCTACGCCGCCGCTTATGCCCACGACAGCTTCGGTAAAGGCCTGATGCCGGACACCTTTATCGACTTCAAGAAACAGCGCTTCCGCTGGGCCTACGGCGCCATCCAGATCATGAAGGGCCACGCGCGCAGCCTGTTCCTCGGCCAGGACTGCGAGCTCAAGCGCGGACAGCGCTACCACTTCATCGCCGGCTGGCTGCCCTGGGTCGCCGATGGCCTGAACATCTTCTTCACCGTGGGCGCGCTGCTCTGGTCGGCGGCAATGATCATCGTGCCGCAGCGGGTCGACCCGCCGCTGCTGATCTTCGCCATTCCGCCGCTGGCGCTGTTCGTGTTCAAGGTGGCGAAAATCGTCTTCCTCTATCAGCGCGCCGTGGGCGTCAATCTCAAGGATGCCTTTTGCGCCGCGCTGGCCGGTCTGGCGCTGTCGCACACCATCGCCAAGGCAGTGCTGTACGGCTTCTTCACCACCAGCATCCCGTTCTTCCGCACGCCGAAGATGCGCAGTGCCCACGGCCTGATGGTGGCCCTGGCGGAAGCCCGCGAGGAAGTCTTCATCATGCTGCTGCTCTGGGGCGCGGCGGTTGGCATCGCCATCGTCCAGGGCCTGCCCAGCGCCGATGTGAAGTTCTGGGTGGCGATGCTGCTGGTGCAGTCCTTACCGTACCTGGCGGCGTTGATCATGGCGCTGTTGTCGTCCCTGCCCAAACCCCAGGAAGAGACCGCCGACGAGGCCATTCCGGTCTGAGTCTTGGCTGAGCGACACGGCGGCCAAGGGGTCGCCGTTTTGCTTTAAGATAGCGGCCTTTCCGCTTGATGCCGCTTTGGAGCCGCAATGACCGTCCCCTCGCCTACCCTGACGCCCACCCTGGAGCTCGCCTGCGACCTGATTCGCCGCCCCTCCGTCACTCCGGTCGACGAGGGTTGCCAGGAATTGATGATGCGCCGCCTGGCCGCGGTGGGTTTCGCTATCGAGCCGATGCGTATCGAGGAAGTGGATAATTTCTGGGCCAGCCGCGGCACCCAGGAAGGCCCGGTGCTGTGCTTCGCAGGCCACACCGACGTGGTGCCGACAGGCCCGTTGCAGGCCTGGCAGCACCAGCCGTTCGATGCGCTGATCGACGAACAGGGCATGCTCTGTGGGCGCGGCGCGGCGGACATGAAAGGCAGCCTGGCGTCGATGATCATCGCGGTCGAGCGCTTCGTCGGCGACCACCCGCAGCATAAAGGCCGCATCGCCTTCCTGATCACCAGCGACGAAGAAGGGCCGGCCCAGCACGGCACCAAGGCCGTGGTCGAACGCCTGGCCGCGCGCGGCGAGCGCCTGGATTGGTGCATCGTCGGCGAGCCGTCGAGCACCTCGCTGGTCGGCGACGTGGTGAAGAACGGCCGCCGCGGCTCCCTTGGCGCCAAGCTGGCGGTGCGCGGCGTGCAGGGCCACGTGGCCTACCCGCACCTGGCGAAGAACCCGATCCACCTGGCCGCCCCGGCGCTGGCCGAACTGGCCGCCGAGCACTGGGACGACGGCAACGCGTTCTTCCCACCGACCAGTTTCCAGGTCTCCAACCTGAATGCCGGCACCGGCGCGACCAATGTGATCCCGGGCGAGTTGCAGGCGATCTTCAACTTCCGCTTCTCCACCGAATCCACGGTCGAGGGCCTGCAACAGCGGGTCAATGCGATTCTCGACAAGCACGGCCTCGACTATCACATCGAATGGGCGCTGTCCGGCCTGCCGTTCCTCACCGAACCGGGCGCCCTGCTCGACGCCGTGGCCGCCAGCATCAAGACCGTGACCGGTCGCGAGACCCAGCCCTCGACCAGCGGCGGCACCTCCGACGGCCGTTTTATCGCCACCATGGGCACCCAGGTCGTCGAACTCGGCCCGGTCAACGCGACCATCCACCAGATCAACGAGCGGGTGCTGGCCAGCGATCTGGAGGTGCTGACCGAGATTTACTATCAGACCCTCGTGAAGCTTCTCGCTTAATGGGCAGGACACGCCTACCGAGCACACTCGTTAGCACTTGTGCCGTCTGCCCATTGCCCTTATCCGGCGCTGCGCGCCACCTTCTCCCGGAGGGAGAAGGGTACATGGAGGACGTCGCTACGCGACTTGCCCGTTTATGCTGACCTGCCCCATCTGCCAAGGCGCGCTCAGCGCACTCGATAACGGCGTGACTTGTCCCGCCGGGCATCGTTTCGACCGCGCGCGCCAGGGTTATCTGAACCTGCTGCCGGTGCAGCACAAGAAAAGCCGCGACCCGGGCGACAACGCCGCCATGGTCGAGGCGCGCCGACGCTTTCTCGACGGCGGCCATTACGCGCCGCTGGCCAAACGCCTTGCTGAGCTGGCCGCCGAACAGGCGCCACAGCGCTGGCTGGATATCGGTTGCGGCGAAGGCTATTACACCGGGCAGATCGCCGCCGCCCTGCCCCACGCCGAAGGCTACGCCCTGGATATCTCCCGCGAGGCGATCAAGCGCGGCTGCAAACGTGCGCCGCAACTCAGCTGGCTGGTCGCGAGCATGGTCCGGGTGCCGCTGGCCGACGCCAGCTGCCAATTGCTCGCCAGCGTATTCAGCCCCCTCGACTGGCAGGAAGCCAAACGCCTGCTCGCCCCTGGCGGCGGCTTGCTGCGCATGGGCCCGACCCGCGTGCATCTGATGGAGCTGCGGCAGAAGCTGTATGACGAAGTGCGCGACTACGACGATCAGAAGCACCTGGAATTGATCCCCGAAGGCATGCGCCTGGCTCACAGCGAAACCCTGACCTTCCCGTTGCGACTGAACAGCGGCGAAGCCCGCGCCGATCTGCTGGCGATGACCCCGCACGGCTGGCGCGCCAGCGCCGAACGACGCGCCGCGGTAATCGCCGAACCCTTAGAGGTGACGGTTGCCATACGCTACGATTGGATCGAAAAAAGTTAGTCTCACAACAGCGTTAAAATGTCAGTTAATCGCGGTCTTACTCAGGCACCGCGATCCCTGTAGGGTGGGTTAGGCGCAGATTACCAATAGCGATGAACCAGCAATATCCGCTGCGCCGTAACCCACCATTGGCGCAATGCAGGAATATTGCCTGGTGGGTTACGCGGCGCGCCACGACGGCGGTGCCTGATCGTTCGCAGGTTGGCGCCGCTAACCCACCCTACAGTGATCCGACATTTCTGTATTGACACGACACTAGGCTCTCTAGGAAAAGACGACCATGCGCCAACCGGATATCGAGATATACCTGAAGGATGCCGATCACGCCGCCATTGCAACCTGGCTCGGCGCAGCGCTCGGCCCCTGCACGCCCTGGCAGCAGAAGGGCCAGACCTTCAAATGCCGCGCCGGCGATATCCCGGTGGTCTGGCTGCCCAAGGCAGTCGGCAAATGGCACAGCCTCTACTTGGAAAGCGACGCTACTCCTTGGGACGACGACGTCGCTTGCGCCCAGGCCGCCTTCGCCGCGCTCGGCGTCGAAGTGCGCTGCGCCCCCGGCGGCTGGCAGGAAGAAGAAAGCGACGAGCAAGCCGACCGCTGGATGCGCATCAGCGCCGATGGCGTCGAAGAAATCACCTGGCGCACCGGCTGAACCTTCCCCGTTTTTGTAGCCCGGATGCAATCCGGGAGCACTTTGTCGGCGGAGAATTTCCCCGGATTTCATCCAGGCTACGAGTGCTGTGTAGGGTGGATCGGGGCGCGTAGCTGACGCTTTGTTCATCCCACCATCCCACCATCGCAGTTGGTGGATGGGTGAAGCGTCATCCACCCTACGAGACTGGCTGAACCTGTAGCCCGGATGCAATCCGGGAGCGTTTTATCAGCGTTAGATTTCCCCCGGACGGGCTACGAAGCGCGCGTTGGTAGGGAGGACATGGCGCAGCCTTGTCCGCCGCTGGCATCCGGATGGTGGACAAGCCTTCGGCATGTCCACCATCCGAGGCCGTAGACCTTGCACATGAACATAGGATCTACGGAGTCGCATCCGTCCTGTAGGAGCGGCCTTGGCCGCGATAATCGCCTCCCCCCACTGGCGCAAAACCGAGAACCAATAAACAAGAAAGCCCGTCATCGACGGGCTTTCTCTTTGCTGCTCGGCTCAGGGCTTAAAGCGCGGAAACATCTTCCGCCTGCAAACCTTTCTGACCCTGGGTGACGCTGTATTCGACCTTCTGCCCTTCCACCAGGGTACGGTGGCCTTCGCCACGGATCGCGCGAAAGTGCACGAATACATCGGCACCGCTTTCACGCTGGATAAAGCCATAGCCCTTGGAATCATTGAACCATTTGACGGTTCCAGTCTCACGATCAGCCATTACTACAGTCTCCAAACTCGCGATTTTTTATTGTGACGCAAAGACGTTCCACGCCTCGACGGGCTTCGAGTATAGAACAAGAGTACTAGCTGGCCAGCCCTGCCTTATTGCTGGATGGATGAGAAAAGCGTCATCCACCCTACTCGACCACGGCGGCCGCCCATGTAGCCCGAATAAGCGTCAGCGCAATCCGGGGTTGCGCTCCCGGATTGCGCCCAGGCTTGTCTGGGCTACAGGCACAGTCGCTCAGCCGTGCTTACGCCGGCGCCATAACCACAAGGCCAATACCCCCAGGGTCAGGAGCACCGGCATCAGGGCGATATTGATGACCTTCAGGGTACGGCCCAGGGCCTCGATATCGGCGTTCAGCTGATAACGCACATCGCGCAGCTCTTTACGGATCTGCAGCTTCTGCTGCACGAACTGTTGCACCGCGGCCTGCTGTTCGGGGGTCAGTTCGAGGGCTTTCTCCGGGTCGTCGCTGCGCTGCAGGGCGGCGAGCTTCTGCTCGGTGTCGGCCAGGCGCGCTTGCAGGGCCTGTTCCTTCTCGCGGAAACGCGCCTCGGCCTCGCGCTGAATATCCTCGACCACTTCGAACGGACGGCTGAAGCGCCCGCGCGAACGCACGCTGATCAAAGCTTCCGAGCCGGCCAGGTTGTCCAGGGCGTTGATCGCGAAGCCGGCGTTGTCCGCCCAGGGCTGCGGGATGCGCTGGCCGAAGAAGTCCTGCACCTGCACCCACATGCGATCGGTCAACATATCGGTGTCGGCGACCACGATGACGTTGATGGTGTCGGCTTGTTTGAGGCCATCCTTCTGGCCTTCGATGCCTTCCGGATAGGCCGACTGCGCCGGCCCGCTGACCCGCGCGGCTATGGTGTAGCGCTCGCCGGTCGGCTCCAGCTCGCGGATCAGCTCTTCCGGATTGCTCAGCATGCCGAAGCGCTTCACATCGAAGGGCATGGCGTACTGCGAACTCTGGACCAGCGGCACGAACTGGGTTTTCGCGCCTTCCAGCGGTTCGAGGATACCGGCGGTGGCCACGGTCAGGGTCTCCAGCGCGGCGGTGGCGATGTCGTCCTGGTCCAGCGCCTGCTTCGGCAGGCTCAACCAGGCGGCGTGACGCACCGCGCGCTGGCCCTGGCCCATGCTCACCGCCATGGCGTAGGAACCGTCGCCGAGCACCTGGTCCGGCACCATGCGCAGCCCCCAGGCCTTGAACAGCGGCTCTAGATTGGAGGACTTGTCGATCACCACCTCGCCGGGCATATCGGCCTGGGCATCGGCTTCGCTGAACGGATCGACGAAGGCCAGCAACTTGCCGCCACGCAGGACGAACTGATCGATGGCGTAGAGCGTTTGCTGCGACAGCTGCTTGGGATGGATCAGCAGCAACACCGAGACGTTTTCCGGGATCTGGTCGACATCGCTTTTCAGGCTTTCGATCTGGAACAGCTGGCGCACTTCCTCGATCAGCATCCACGGCGGCGTCGGCTGGCGCGCGGCCATGTCGAAGCCACCATTGATCTGCAGCCCGGACAACACCCCGACCACCGGGCGCTGCGGTTTGGCCAGGTTCTGCACCAAACGGCTGAGTTCGTATTCGAGGAACTCCTCCTGATCCAGGGCGAAGAACGGGATCACCTGGACATCGCCCGCGGCACTCTTGCCGGCCAGGCCGAAGTAGAGCGAGTCGCCGCCCTGCTGCAAGGGAATGCCTTGCAAGCCGAACTCGGCGGCCTTGTCTTCTTCCTCGGAAAACGGCTCGGGGTCGATGATCTTCAGCTTGAGCTTGCCGTCGGCTTCGCGCTCGTAAGCCTTGAGCATCTCCTCGACGCGCCTGGCGTAGTTGCGCAGCGCCGGCAGGTCCTTGGCGAGGGTGTCGGAGTAGAAGAAGTTAAGCTCCACCGGCTCCTCCAGGCTGGCGAGAATCTGCTCGGTGCCCGCGGAAATGGTGTAGAGCTTCTGTTCGGTCAGGTCCAGCCGCGCGCCACTCAGGCTCAAGTTGGAGAACAGGTTGAAGGCGAGAAACGCCAGGGCGATCAGTACGAGCCCGGCGCTGGAAACCATCAGCTTTTTCATGGGCGTCCTCAGTCGGCTTTCTTCAGATCGATGACCACCGCGGTCGCGGCCAGCCAGGCGGCGATCAGGGTGATGAAATACAGCAGGTCGCGCAAATCGATCACGCCCTTGCTGATCGCCTCGAAGCGGGTCAAAAAGCTCAGCGAGGCCACGGCATCGACCAACCATTGCGGCGCCCAGCCGCTGAATCCGTCGAGCACCATGGGGAAGCCGCTGACGATAAACAGGAAGCACACGCTGACCGCGAGGATAAAGGCGATCACCTGGTTCTTCGCCAGGGCCGACATGCACGAACCGATCGCCAGATAGGCCCCGGCCAGCAGCCAGCTGCCGATATAGCCGGTAACGATGGCGCCGTTATCCGGCTCACCCAGGTAGTTGACGGTGACGATCATCGGAAAGGTCAGCAGCAGCGCCAAGCCGGCGAACGCCCAGGCGGCGAGGAACTTGCCGGTGACCGCATCGAAACGGGTGATCGGCAGGGTCATCAGCAATTCGATGGTGCCGGCCTTACGCTCCTCGGCCCACAGACGCATGGCGATCGCCGGCACCAGGAACAGATACAACCAGGGGTGAAAGTTGAAAAACGGCGTCAAGTTAGCCTGGCCGCTCTCGAAGAACCCGCCCAGGTAGAAGGTGAAGACCCCGGACAGCACCAGGAAAATCACGATAAACACATAGGCCAGCGGCGTGGCGAAATAGCTCGCCAGTTCGCGCTTGAAAATCACCGGTAGCTTGGTCATACGCTCTCCCCACGGGTCAGGCTGCGGAACACTTCATCCAGCCGACCGCGTTCGACATTCAACTCTTTGACCTTCCAGCCGCGTTGGGCGATCAAGCCATTGACCTGGGGGAAGATCACCTCACCCGGCTTGGCCAGCACGCTCAGGCTGTGTTCCAGCGCGTTCTCCTCGACGCCGGCGACACCCGGCAGTGCGGCCAGTGCCGCTTGGTCCAGCGGCTCTTCGGCGACCAGGGTCACGGCCTGGTGGTAACGCGAGCGGCTTTCCAGCTCCAGCGGCGTGCCATCGGCGAGCAGCTTGCCGCCGGCGATCACCACCGCGCGGGTGCAGACCGCGGAAACTTCTTCGAGAATATGGGTGGAGATGATCACGATCTTGTCGTAGGCCAGGCCCTGGATCAGCTTGCGCACCTGGTGTTTCTGGTTCGGATCGAGGCCGTCGGTTGGCTCGTCGAGGATCAGCACCTTGGGGTCGTGGAGAATCGCCTGGGCCAGGCCGACGCGACGCTTGAAGCCTTTCGAGAGCGTCTCGATGGATTGTTCGAGCACCTTGTCCAGCTCGACCTGGGCCACTGCTTTGGCCACCCGCTCGCGCTTCTCGGCGCCCTTGAAGCCGCGCACCTCGGCGATGAAGTCGAGGAAGCCGCGCACCGTCATGTCGCCATAGCAAGGCGCGCCTTCCGGCAGGTAACCGATCTGCCGCTGGGCCTTTAGCGTCTGGCGCTGGATATCGAAACCGAGAATGCGCGCGCTGCCGGAAGTCGGCGCGAGAAAGCCGGTCAACATTTTCATGGTGGTGGATTTGCCGGCACCGTTCGGGCCGAGAAAGCCCAGCACTTCGCCGGCTTGGACGCTGAACGACAGGTCGTCCACGACTGTGTGCTGCGCGAAACGCTTGGTCAGGTTGTTTATTTCGATCATGGCCTCTCACCATTGCGGTAACAGGCCCTGCTTGCACCCATGCAGGCGCAAGCCGGGCTCTAAAGTGCTGGCGGACTATAAGGAGTTGCGGGCGGCCAGTGCAAGCCAAGAACCAGCGGGTCATGTAGCTGCCAGCAAATACGCTGGCGAGGGCCACAGGCAGAGCTTCGCGAAGCCGTAGGTTGGGCTGAGCTCAGCGAAGCCCAACATAGCGTTCGAGGGTCAAATGCAGCCACAAGTCGGAGCGCTAGGACGCCGGGCGGAGTGCTGCGCACTCCCTGTTGGGCTTCGCAAGCTCAGCACCAACCTACGAAGCGAGCAGTTACAAGATTTTGCCGGCGGGCGGGCGATCCGGCACACTAGCCGCCCCGAGCAATTGCTCGTTTTTCAAGCCCGCAGATTCCGTATGACCCGATCCCCATTGCGCCGCCTCGTATTTGGCACCCTGCACCGCCTGCTGTACCTCTGGGTGCGCTCGGAAACCATCAACCAATCGGCCTTCACCCTCAAGCTCGACCGCAGCAAGCCGGTGTTCTACGTGCTGCAGCTGCCGTCGCTGAGCGACCTGGCGGTGGTCGATGCCGAATGCCGTAAAGCCGGTCTGCCACGCCCGGTACTGCCGGTGGCGGTGGGCGATCTGCTCGAACCCGCGGCCTTTTTCTACCTGACGCCGGAGCCGGACTGGCTCGGCCGCCAGGATAAACGCGGGTCTTCGCCGACCCTGCAGCGCCTGATCGGCGCGCTCGGCCAGCATGCGGTCGACGATGCGCAAATCATCCCGGTCAGCGTGTTCTGGGGCCAGTCGCCGGATCGCGAAACCAGCCCCTGGAAGCTGCTGTTCGCCGACAGCTGGGCGGTCACCGGGCGTCTGCGTCGCCTGGTCAGCATCCTGATCCTGGGCCGCAAGACCCGCGTGCAGTTCTCCACGCCGATCCATCTGCGCACCCTGGTCGAGCAGGACAAAGGCCACGAGCGCACCCTGCGCATGGTCCAACGCATGCTGCGCGTGCACTTCCGCAACCAGAAAGCCGCGGTCATCGGCCCGGACGTGTCGCACCGGCGCAACCTGGTCAAGGGCCTGGTGCATGGCCCGCAGGTGCGTCAGGCGATCCTCGATGAGGCCGAACGCGAGAACATCACCCTGGAAAAAGCCGAAAGCCAGGCGCTGCGCTACGGCAACGAGATCGCCTCGGACTATGCCTACACCGCGATCCGCTTTCTCGAACTGGTGCTGAGCTGGTTCTGGAACAAGATTTACGACGGCATCAAGGTCAACCATATCGAAGGCGTGCAGGAAGCCGCTCAGGGCCATGAGGTGATCTACGTGCCCTGCCACCGCAGCCATATCGACTACCTGCTGCTGTCCTACCTGTTGTTCCGCAACGGCCTGACGCCGCCGCATATCGCTGCCGGGATCAACCTCAATATGCCGGTGATCGGCGGCCTGCTGCGCCGCGGCGGCGCCTTCTTCATGCGCCGCACCTTCAAGGGCAACCCGTTGTACACCGCGGTGTTCAACGAATACCTGCACACCCTGTTCAGCAAGGGCTTCCCGGTCGAGTACTTCGTCGAAGGCGGACGGTCGCGCACCGGGCGCATGTTGCAGCCGAAAACCGGCATGCTGGCGATCACAATGCGCAGCTTCCTGCGCAGCAACCGCCTGCCGGTGGTGTTCGTGCCCGTGTATATCGGCTACGAACGGGTGCTCGAAGGCCGCACCTATCTCGGCGAGCTGCGCGGCGCGAGCAAGAAGAAGGAGTCGATCTTCGACATCTTCAAGGTCATCGGTGCGCTCAAGCAGCGCTTCGGCCATGTCTGGGTCAACTTCGGCGAACCGATCAAGCTGGCCGAGTTCCTCGATCAGGAGCAGCCGGACTGGCGCACTCAGGACTACGGCAACCAGTTCCGCCCGGATTGGCTGAACAGCGCGACCAACCGTCTGGGTACCCGGGTCGCGCGGCATCTCAACGAAGCGGCGGCGATCAACCCGGTCAATCTGGTGGCCCTGGCGTTGCTCTCCACCAGCAAGCTGGCGCTGGACGAACGCGCCCTGGCACGGGTGCTCGACCTGTACCTGGCGCTGCTGCGCAGCGTGCCCTACTCGCCCCATACCACCCTGCCGGAGGGCAACGGCCAGGCGCTGATCGAGTATGTACAACGCATGGAGCTGCTCGCCGAGCAGAGCGACGCCCTCGGCAAGATTCTCTATCTGGACGAGCAGAACGCCGTTCTGATGACTTACTACCGCAACAACGTGCTGCATATCTTCGCCCTGCCGGCGCTGCTGGCGAGCTTCTTCCAGAGCAGCGCGCGGATGAGCCGCGAACAGATCCTGCGCTTCACCCGCGCGCTCTACCCTTACCTGCAAGCCGAGCTGTTTATCCGCTGGGATCTCGACCAGCTCGACGGCGTGATCGATCAATGGCTGGCGGCGTTCGTCGAACAGGGCCTGCTGAAGATCGAGGGCGACGTCTATGTGCGCCCGGCGCCCAGCTCGCGCGAGTTCGTCCTGCTGACCCTGCTGGCCCGCGCCATCGTGCAGACCCTGCAACGCTTCTACATGGCCAGCGCGCTATTGCTCAACGCCGGGCAGCACGCGATCAGCGCCGAAGAGCTGGAAGACCTCTGTACCGTAATGGCTCAGCGCCTGTCGATCCTGCATGGCCTCAACGCCCCCGAATTCTTCGATAAGAGCCTGTTCCGCCACTTTATCCAGAGCCTGCTCGATCAAGGCGTGCTGCGCCAGGATGCGGCCGGCAAACTCAGCCACCACCCGGCGCTCAACGAGCTGGCCGAAGGTGCGGCCAAGCGCGTATTGCCTGCGGAGATCCGCCTGTCGATCCGCCAGGTGGCCATGGATAGAAACGAGGACGTGGCCGAGCCGGTGTAAGCCTGGCCCGACACGATGTTGTAGGGCGGACATAGCGAAGCTTTGTCCGCCGCTGCCGCGCCAATGGCGGACAAGCCTTCGGCATGTTGTCTGCCGTGCAGATAAACAGCAGCCCGTGACGCGGTGATCCCTGTTGGGCTTCGCACAGCTCAGCCCAACCTACGAGCTACATAGACTTGTAGCCCGGTTGCCATCCGGGGAACAATCAGGCCAATTGCTACCGGATTGCGCCAAGGCTTATCCGGGTTAAAAACCTCCCGACAGATCGCCCATGGACCCAGACAACGATAAAACCAGCAAACCCTCCCGCGCCGAATTCCACCAGGCCAACCAAGCCCGCGCCGAAGCCGAAGCCCAGCGCCTGCTGGCGGCCAAAGCCGAGCTGGGCGGACGCTGGCTAAGCTGGGTGGCGGGCGAACTGTACGCCCTCAAGCCTCCAGCCTATGCGCAGATGGTGCGCCGCGAGCTGCAGCGTCTGAACACCTAGCCAATCTTCGATTCGGGCCTCGCCAGCAGGCAACGAGGAACACGGTTGAGTAGGTCGGGTTAGCGGCGACTATCGCAGTTCGAGCAACAACATCGCCATCGACCGCCGCGTAACCCGACAAGGGCGTTATGCGGATTTTGGCATGGTCATAACCCCACGGGCTGATCGCCAGCAAGCTGGCTTCTACACTTACTCCTCGGCCATCGGCTACAACAGCAGCCGCAACGCCGCGGGTGTCATCGGCCGATCGAGGAAGTAGCCCTGCACTTCCTCGCAGTTGGGTAGGTCGGGTTAGCGGCGACTATCGCGGTTCGAGCAACGACATCGCCATCGACCGCCGCGTAACCCGACACGGGCGCTATGCGAATTTGGGCATGGCATACCGCTCGGCAATCAGGCTTTGCCGGGCTCGGCCAATTCCATGTTGTGAATGACGCCACGCAAATGGCTTGTCGGGTTACGCGGCATTCATCTACGGCGTTGCCGGCAACTAGCCTGGATCGCCGCTAACCCGACCTACGGCTGATCGCCAGCAAGCTGGCTCCTACACCTACTCCCCCGGCCGTCGACTACAACAGAAGCCGCAGCGCCGCGGGCGATATGGGCCGCTCGAGGAAGAAGCCCTGCACTTCCTCGCAGTCGTACTGGCGCAATACATCGAGTTGCGCCTGGGATTCCACGCCCTCGGCGGTCACGGTCAGCGACAGCGCACGACCCAGCCCGATGATCGCCTTGATGATCGCCTGGCTGTCTTTCGAGCCGTCCAGATCGGCCATAAAGCTGCGGTCGATCTTCAGCCCATCGAAGGGGAATTTGCGCAGGTAGCTCAACGAGGAATAGCCGGTGCCGAAGTCGTCCATGGACAGGCGCACGCCGGTCCGCTTGAGCTCGTGCATCAGCACCAGCGCGCCTGGCGCGTCCTCGAGCATGACGCTTTCGGTGAGTTCCAGTTCCAGCCGCGAAGGCGGTAGGCCGCTTTCCTCGAGGGCGCTTTGCACCCGCGCGACCAGATGCCCGCGCTGGAACTCCACCGGCGACAGGTTGACCGAGACGATCAATTCCTCGCCCCAGCTCATGGCTTCCATACAGGCGGTGCGCAGCACCCAGGAACTCAGGGGCACGATCAACCCCGTGGTTTCGGCGATGCCGACGAAGGTATCCGGACTCAACAGCCCACGCCGCGGATGCTGCCAGCGCACCAGAGCTTCGGCGGCGACTATACGCTGGCTGCTGACGCTGTAGCGCGGTTGTAACAGCAGGCGCAGCTCGTCGTTCTTCAACGCCTGGCGCAAATCGTTTTCCAACTGGCGCCGCTCGATCACTCGCTCGTTCATGTCGCTGGCGTAAAAACACCAGGTATTGCGCCCGGCTTCCTTGGCCTCGTACAAGGCGATATCGGCATAGCGCAGCAACTCTTCGGCCTGCGAGGCGTCGGCGGGCGCCATGGCCACGCCGATGCTGGCACCGATGAAAATGCTGTGGTTGTCGATCTCGAAGGGCTGTTCGATGCCGGTGATCAAACGCTCGCAGAGCCGTTCGACCTCCTCCTGGGTGGAGATGCCGCTGACGATCAGAATGAATTCGTCGCCGCCCAGACGGGCCACCAGATCGCCTTCGCGCAGCACGCAACGCAAGCGCTCGGAAACTTCGTTCAACACCAGATCGCCAGTTTCATGGCCGAAAGAATCGTTGACCGGCTTGAAGCGGTCGAGGTCGATACTCAGCATGACCAAGGGTTTGTCGACCGTCGGCAGGCCCCTGAGCTTGCCCTCGAGAAATTCCTGCATGCGATTGCGATTGGGCAAACCGGTGAGCGCGTCGTGCAGCGACAGATGCTCGATACGCGCCCGCGCCTGCACCTCTTCGGTGATATCGCTGACCGTGCCGCGGTAGCCGCCGACGGCATCGTCGATGGCGCGCAGGGAAAGGCGGCAAGTACGTTGGCTGCCATCGGCCGCCAGGTATTGGCATTGCAGGCTGTCCTTGGCGGGGGCGCGACCGTTGCGCTTGTCCAGCCAGTTGAGCAAACCCGCCGAGCATTGCATCAGATCGCTCAGCGGACGCCCCAGCCAGGCACTTTCGGGGTGCCCAGTGACCGCCTGGAAGCGCGCGGACAGATAAATCAGGCGCAGTTCGCCGTTGGTTTCCCAGATCCAATCCGATGCCGATTCGGCGACATCGCGAAAGCGCGCTTCGCTGGCCGCCAGGGCCAATTGGCTCTCGTACAACGAGGCATAGCTGATATCCATCTCGCGGGCGGCGGCCATGGCCCGGCGCAAGATCAACCAGGTGATCAGCGTCACTATCGCCCCCGCCAACGCCAGCAGCGGCAAGATCAGATAGAGCAGCTGATCGCCCGGCTGGGGGGGATCCCAACGCAACGACAGCGGTTCGCCATTCAAGGTGGCCAAGGGCAAGGTCGACAGTCCCTGTTGTCCGTGGTCAGCGACGCGCAAGTTGTCGACGCCGAAATCGCGGCCGAGCGCGAGGAGTTTCAGCGGGTCGAGCAGATCGACGAACAGCAACACCGATGTCTCCCCCGGCACCTCCTCTATCTCCGGGTCGCCACCGGGGGTGAAGCCGGCGGCGGCGACCAGCGCCGGCTGACCGGCCACCTGCAGGAAGCCCACGACCGGCTCTTCGTCTTCGGCTCGCTCGCGCGCCTGTTCGAGCAGCACGTCGATATTCTGCTTGAGCCAGTGCCGCGCCTCGATCGTCAGCAACTGGCCCTCCACCACCGCATAGGAAGTCCGGCCAGCGGGATCGACGACGAACACGCCCTCGTAGCCGAAATCGGGAAAGATGCTGGGGCCCAGGTTCTGCCGCGTATAGGCCCACTCGTGATCGATCCGGGCGTGCAGATTGCGATAGGCCTCGCCCCAGAACGCATAGTCGCTGACCGTGGCGAGAATCGACTTTGTCCGAACCTGGGTGGCTTTCTCCACATAGAACAGCGTTCGTTCCGCAGCCTGGGTATTTTGCCGCAGAGCAATCTGCACCAGCACCACGCTGGCGACGATAAACAGCACCAAGAGCAAGGCGGAGATAAAGAGAAGTGGTTTACGTGAATTGGCAAGCGCGTTAAGCGGACGGAGCGGTTCAACTATTGGTGCTGGTGCCATCTTCGGCCCTCGGCCAACCCGGGTTTGCGTTACGGAATGGGCCGGAGCTTAACAGCAACGAGCCAGCAGGCGATTTGCCCATACCGCAGTTCTCTCAAATCGCCTCCCTGGCATGTATCCAATAAATAGTGCTACGCCAAGCCTAGAGCAGATTTCGCCTGGCATAACGCAAAAACCGCGATTCGCCTCGGCCATTTCAACAACGGCGGCAAATCTCACCGCCATCGGGGTCGCTGTAGGTGATGGTCGCGGTGCGGAAATTCAGGTCGACGAACAAATGACAGTGGTGCGTGCCACAACGCCAGCCCATCGACACGCTGGAGTCGTTCGAATGATGCAATTCGAACGCGCCGGCAAAGGCCGGATGCGTCGAGCGCAACGCCATCAGCCATAGCAGACGCTGCACCACTGGGGTTTGCAGGGCCAACTCGGCCTCCTCCTCTGAATAGAAGTGACGGTTGATCTCGCGGGCCTCGCCGCTACGTTCCAGCAAGTCGTAGTCATTACTGCCGGCGAACAAACCGACGTAATACACCTGGGGAATGCCGGGGGTGAAGAACTGAATCGCCCGCGCGGCGATATAGGCATCCTCGTTGCCGTGCAGCGCATCGAAAAAGGTGCAGGTGAGCTGATAGATGGCGCCGACGCTGTGCACATTGGCGGCCGAGCGGCGCAGGATGGGGTCGGCGCTACGCTCCGAAACGTTGCGGATGATCGCCTCGATATGCTGGCGCGGCAGCAGGTCCTCCACATCCGGGATGCAGATGCCGTCGTGGGTGTCGAGCACCGTGACCTGGTTGTGCGGGCACATGCGCAGCCAGGCCTTGAGGTAATGGCTGTTGCCGTCCAACAGGGTATAGAGCAACAGCGGCGGCAGCGCGAAGGCATAAGACCACATGCCGCGCGCCGAAATCGCCTGCTGCCAACTCGGGTGATCGTGCACCTCGGGCAACAGCTCGATGCCGTACGCCGCGGCCGTGGTCTTGAACCAATCGAGAATCCGCCAGACCTGCGGCTCGACCAGAAAGCAACTGGTGCCGAGCTTCTTGGTGGTGTAGCCGAAGGCATCCAGACGCAGCAGCCGGACCCCGCGCGCGGCGAGAAAGGCGATGGTTTCGGCCATCATCGCGTAAGTCGCCGGCGCGTCGTAATTCAGGTCGATCTGCCGTTCGCTGAAGGTGCACCACACCCGCCCGCGGCTGCCGTCGGCGAAGACGACTTCGCGGAAGGGCTCTTTCTCCTTGCGGATATGGATCTTCGCCAGATCGTCCGGGCCGATCTCGCCGAGGCTGTCGACATCGACGAACAACCCGGCCCAGGCCGAGGCTTGGCCCTTTTGCAGATAATCCTGAAACTCCGGCGAGTCATCGGCCAAGTGATTGAGCACCAGATCCAGGCAGAGATCGTGCCGCGCCGCCAAGCGCTCGATATCGGCCCAGTCGCCATAGGCCGGGTCGATGCTCTTATGGGTCAGGGGCGAAAAGCCGCCATCGGCATTCGACGGAAACGGCGGCAGGATATGCACCCCGACAACAGCACCGGCGAGCTTGTGTTCGACGAACTCGGCCAGATCGTGCAGGTTCGCGCCGATCCGGTTCGGATAGGCGATCAGTTGCACGCCATTCTTCAAGGGCTGGTTCAACGGCATACGGCAGCCTCCCTAAATGCATGGATTTACTGCGGCCACACAACGCGCCACAGGCAAACTTGACCACGACAGACCGCAACAACGGCGCAAGCGGCCATCCACGCAACCACCGTAACAGGTTGAGGCCGCTGAAGCGGCTATCCGCGGTCGCTTGCCAGCCGCGGAATCTCCTCCCGCCATATATTGCAGACCATCCACCGCTCAGTCCCCTCGCCCCTCCGGGGAGACGACTGCAAGGACGCAGGAGGTAGGGCGACGCAGGACGCCAAAGCCGAGGGCTAGGGTGAGGGTGAGGGGCTGCGTCATTCGACTCAACACACGCCCCCAACCGAAAAATGCCTTTTGCCGCCCTCCCCCAGCTCCGCTAAGCTCGCTGCAACCCTCACCCAAGGAACTCCCCCATGCGCCGTATCGCCACCCTCGCCGCCGCCCTGGTCCTGTCCAGCAGCGCCTTCGCCCTGTCGCTCGCCGACCTGACGCAGAAAGACGCCAGCGGCGGCCTGAAAGACGCCTTGATCCAAGGCGCCCAGGTAGCCGTGCAGCAACTGGGCAAACCCGGCGGCTTCAGCAACAACCCGGACGTGCGCATCGAACTGCCGGGCAAGCTCGGCAAAGCGGCGAAAACCATGAAGATGATGGGCATGGGCGCGCAGGTCGATCAGCTCGAAGCCAGCATGAACCAAGCCGCCGAAGCCGCAGTGCCGCAAGCCCAGGCGCTGCTGGTGGAGTCGGTGAAGAAAATGACCGTGCAGGACGCCAAAAGCATCCTGACCGGCCCCCAGGACTCGGCCACCCAATACCTCAACAAAACCAGCCGCGAACAACTCCGCGCGCAGTTCCTGCCCATCGTCAAACAAGCCACCGACCAGGTCGGCCTGGCCAAGCAATACAACGCCTTCGCCGGCCAAGCCGCGACCTTCGGCGTGATAGACGCGAAAAGTGCCAGCATCGAAAACTATGTGACTGAACAAGCGCTGGATGGCTTGTTCGAGATGATTGCCAAGCAGGAAGCCAGCCTGCGGCAGAATCCGGCTGGGGCGGCTACCAGTTTGGCGAAGAAGGTGTTTGGGGCTTTGTGATCGCAGTCCACCCGAAGGGTGAACAACATGCGTGAACACTACTGTCCGGTTTAATGAAGGCATGAGCCACCGCAAGTCTTGGCTGGTGCGGGTTTCCGGCCGACAAAGCGTGGTGTCGATTTGAACGGCAGCAGTCAATTTGGGCAATCATCCGGGCTTTGGCCCGGAGATGCCCATGAACACCGGCAAAACACTGTTCGCCCAGCTCATGGACTTCCTGCCCTGGACGACCTTCGCCCGCTATGTAGTGCGCTACAACGGTGACAAAGGCGTCAGAAAGCTAACCTGCGCGGAGCAGTTCAGGGCGATGGCTTTTGCTCAACTGACCTTCCGAGAAAGCCTGCGCGACATTGAGGTTTGCTTGTCGGCCCAAGAGGCCAAGCGTTATCACATGGGATTTCGCGAGCCTATTCGGCGCTCGACGCTGGCCGATGCCAACGAGTCGCGCGACTGGCGCATCCATGCCGATTTTGCTCAGCGCTTGATTGCGCAAGCCCGCGCACTGTATGCCAGTGAGGACCTGGGGCTGGACTTATCCAACACCGTCTATGCACTTGACTCCACCACCATTGACCTGTGTTTATCGGTCTTTCCGTGGGCGCACTTCCGCACCACCAAGGCAGCCGTGAAAATGCACACGCTGCTCGATTTAAGGGGCAGTATTCCAAGCTTTATCCATATCTCAGACGGCAAGCTGCACGACGTCCATGCCCTCGACATGCTGGTGCCGGAAGCGGGTGCCATCTATGTCATGGATCGTGGCTATGTCGATTACGCGCGACTCCATGTACTGCACTTGAGCGGGGCTTTCTTCGTCACGCGTGCCAGGTCGAACATGGATTTCCGTCGTGTTTATTCGACCAAGACCGATCGCTCGACGGGCCTCGTTTGCGACCAGACAATTGCGCTCAATGGTTTCTATGCCAAGCAGGACTACCTTGCGCATCTGCGCCGTGTTCGCTTCAAGGATCCGGAACAGGCAAGACACTGATCTTCATCACCAATCAGATGACCTTACCGGCCGCGACTATCTGCGCGCTCTACAAAAACCGCTGGCAGGTGGAGTTGTTCTTCAAGTGGATCAAGCGCTTCTTCGGTACATCGGAGAATGCAGTCAAGACGCAAATTTGGATCTCGGTATCCGTCTATGTCCTTATCGCCATCATCAAAAAGCGACTCGATCTCAACGCCTCGCTCTACACTTTGCTACAGGTTTTATCAGTCACACTGTTTGAGAAAATGCCGCTGCAACAAGCACTTACATGCGGTGAATCCACTTTTCCAGGGGGCAGCGATGGCAACCAGTTGAATTTATTCACAATTTAACCGGACAGTAGTGGCTCGGACTGCTCATTTACAGCTCGTAAAGTCGCCCGCGACTCCGACCGTTCCTCGCCTGTTTTTGCGGGGCCGCCATCGGTATTGCACTGGCTGCCTCGCCTACGTTCTTCAACGGCCTGCTAATTGATCTCAAGACAGGCGAGGTACGCCCAGCAAGCCGCACCCTCAGCGCCGACTGGCGACGATGCCGCTGCAAAGGATCACCACGATCGCCACATAGCTGTCCAACGACAGCTTGTCGCCCCATAGCAGGGCACCGAGCAGGCTGGAAAACACCACCGTCAGATAGGACAGATTGGCCGCCACCAGTTTCCGCCCTACCTTGTAGGCACGGGTCATCGCCAATTGGCCCAAGGTGGCGGTCAGCCCGATCCCGACCAGCGGACCGATATTGTGCAGCGTCAATGCATGCCAACCGGTGCAGGTGACCAAAGCCGCCCCGAGCACGGTGGACAGCAAAGCGAAGTAGAACACCACCCGCCACTCCGGCTCGCCGAGCTGGCCCAGCTCACGTACATGCAGATAAGCGATTCCGGACATGGCGCCGGATACCAACCCCACCAAACCATAGAACCACAGATCACCCTCCATGTTAGGGCGCAACAGGAGGACCACACCGACGAAACCGAGCGCCAGCGCGGCAGCCATGCGCCCCGAAAAGCGCTCCCTGAGCCACAACACCGACAGCAACGCCAGAAACATCGGCGAGGTGTGGTTAAGCGTTATTGCAGTGGCGAGCGGTAAATGCGCCATCGCATAGAACATGAGCAGCAGCGCCACATAACCGGTGCAACCGCGGACAAGATGGACCCTGAGATGCGGCGTGACAAAGCGCTGACCGTGCAGGCAGGCCGGGAGGCCCAGCATCAGGACCCCGAACAGGGTGCGCCAGAATACCAGCTCGATTGGAGTGAAGCTCTGCGCGCCTTGCTTGACGAATATCCCCATCAGTGCGAACAGCATGGCAGCGACGATCATCCAGGCTGAACCCAGGCCACGGCGCGGTGCAGGGCTTTCGGCAAGAGGGAGCGCATTGCTCGAAGCGGAAGTAGATTGCATGAGAATCAGTGCCCGGCCTTGATCGAAGCGCAGACCAGGCTCAATTAGCGGTTGTAGTACTGGAACTCGGCATCGGCGGCGAAAGCGACGACTGCCGCAGACTGCCCCGAGAACTGGCGCCTTCCGATCTACGCCGTCAGGCCACGGGCGACGAAAGCTGCCGCGCTGGCGAGGTCATTGGCAAAGACTGCAGTATCATCCGTCCACCCGCAGGCAAGACGACTCAGTCTTCTCGTTCAAAAGAACGCCCTCCATAAGGGGAGGGCGTTCGTCATCGGTGCTGCGCGGTACCATCAGGGCGTCATAGGCGGAGACGGGTAATGCCGTCCGCGCCTAGCGACAGCAGGCGCGCTGCGAAGGCCGCCAGATCCTGATAGTTCCTGGCGCGGGAGTTTCGCAGCGTGCCGTTCGCTTACTCAGTCGCGCCGTACACCTCGGCCAGATCGCCCAGGTCCCAGTTGCCGCCGCTCAGCACCACGCAGACCTTCTCATCCGGCCGCACCTTGACCACGCCCGCCAGCAGCGCGCCGATGCCGATCGCGGCGGCGGGCTCGGCGATCAGCTTCGCGTCCTTGGCCAGGGCACGCATGCCCTGAATGATGTGCTCGTCCTCGACCAGGACGATCTCGTCGACGTAGCGCTCGATGATCGGGAAGGGGTTGCGCCCCGGCACGCTCAGGCGCAAACCATCGGCGATGGTGTTCAGCAAGGGCAGCGAGGTGCGCTCCTTGTTCAAGCGGCTGTGGTAGTACTTGGGCGTTAACGCCGGCTCGGCGCCGACGACCCGCACCGACGGTCTGGTTTCCTTGATGGCGGTGGCGATGCCGGAAATCAGGCCGCCGCCGCCCATGGGGACGATGACGGTATCCACATCCGCCAGGTCCTCGAGGATTTCCAAACCTATGGTGCCCTGGCCGGCCATCACCAGCGGGTCCTCGAAGGCATGCACGGGCACGTAGCCGTTTTCCTCGGCGATCTCGTACACCCTTTTCCAGCGCGCGGCGTTGTCGCCATCGAACAGGACCACCTCGGCCCCGAGGGCTTCGGTATTGGCGATCTTGATCTTCGGCGTGGTCACCGGCAGCACCAGGATTGCCTTCACCCCCAGCATGCGCGCGGCGTAGGCGAGCCCCTGGGCGTGATTGCCGGAAGAGGTGGCGATGATGCCGTTGGCGATCTCTTCCCTGGGCAGCGAGAGCGTCTTGTTCAGCGCGCCGCGGATCTTGAACGCCCCGGTGATCTGCAGGGTTTCCGGCTTGAGATAGAGCTGACAGCCCGCGGCTTTCTCTATCTTCTCCGCGCGCAGCAACGGCGTATGTCTGATATGGGGTTTGAGCCGCTCTTGGGCTTCCCGGATGTCTTCAATGGTCGGATGGTCGCGCATCTATATGTCCTCTCTTCTACTGCCGAAAAATCAAGATTCAAAGGAACTCAAAGAAGGTTCCGACGTTGTTTTCCAGCGCATTGCGATAGATTTTTTCGGCCGTGGTGTTGTCCTGGATGGCCATGCCGGTGGAGTCGAAGATGGTGATTTCTTCGTCATTTTCCCGGCCCGGCTTAGTGCCCAGCAGAATCTCGCCGATCTCGCCGTGGATATCGCCCAGGCCAATGATCTTCGCGTTCAGCGGGTGCCAGGTTTCCCCTTTTTCGATGCACTGCGAGATCGAGTCGTTGACGATCTTGGCGTGCCTGAATATCTCGGGCTCGAACTCCTGCTTGCCTTTCATGTCCGTGCCGATGGCGACGATATGGGTGCCGGGTTTCACCCAGCTCGCTTCCACCAGCGAGCCTTTGCCACGGGTGGTGGTGATCAGAATATCGGCCTGCTCGACCGCCTGCTGCTTCGAGTCGGCCAGGATCACCGGAATACCGAGCTCGCCTTCGATCTCCGCCTTGAAGGGGGCGAGTGTCTCCGGATCTCTGCTCCAGGCATGGATCTCTTCGATCTGCATCACCAGGCTGATGGCGCGAATCTGCATCCGCGCCTGGTTGCCGGTACCGATGCAGGTGATCTTCCTGGCGTTCTTCCTCGCCAGCGCCTTGACCGAGACCGCCCCCGACGCCCCGGTCCTCAGGCCGGTGAGCAGGCTGCCATCCATCACGCAGATCAGCGCGCAGCTCCTGGCATCGAACAGCAGCACGCTGCCCATGCCATTGGGCACGCCATGCGCGGTCGGGTTGTTGAGAAAGCCGCCGGAAGAGGCCTTCATCGAGATGATTTCATTGGTCTGGCAGTAACCGACCTTGAAGTCGATCTCGCCGCGCGGCTCCGGCAGATGGATGCCAATGTAGTCGGGCTGCACCACCTGCCCACCACTGAAGGCCTTGTAGGCCTCCTCCACCGTGCCGATGACCTCCTTCATGGAGATCAAGTTGCCGACTTGTTCTTTGCTGAGCAGCAGGGTTTTCATCTACAGGGCCTCTATGTTTTCTGGAGGAACCGCCCCGACTCGACTTTGATATCCATCACCGGGGTCGGTAATCAGGAGCTAGCCGCCGGCAAAGCTCAGATCGCGCCTACTTCCACCTTCGAGCCATCGTTCAAGCGCGACAGGCGGAAGGGTTTGGGGTCGACACAGGGCGTATCGTTGGCGACCAGATCAGCCGCCAAGTGGCCTATCCCCGGCCCCAGGCCGAACCCATGCCCGGAACAGCCCGCCGCCAGGAAGAAGCCTGACACCCCATCCACGGCGGAGATCACCGGCACAGCATCGGGTGTGAAATCCACGTAGCCACCCCATGTCTCGGCCACTTCGATGTTCGCCAGAGCCGGGAAGCGCGTTCTGACCCGCTTGAGGATCTCGGCAACGGCCTCGGGCCGGGCCTCGGGATCGAGCACACGGGTGCGCTCGAACGCAGAGGGTTTATCCGAACCCCAGCCTGCCAAGCCTTCCGGGCCGTGAATGAAGGACTCGCCGATGCCGAATTCCATGGCGGCCAAGCGCTTGACGAACATGGGCATGAAAGCCTTGCCGAAGCGCATGCCCTGCGGCGTGATGTCGAGCCGTGCCTTGCCACTGATGGCAATCGTATAGCTACCATCGAGGCGGCGGGTCAGGGCGAAATCCGGCGTGTAGAGCGCATCCCCCAGGTCCGGCGCCGGGCGCGTACGCAGCGCGGTCTGGCGCACGCTCGCCTGCGGAAAGCGCAGCCCGTGCCGGCGGCAGAACGCCGATGCCCAGGCGCCGGCGGCACACAGGACCGCATTGGTGCGGATAAGCCCTTTTTCGGTGATCACGCCCGTCACCGCGCCATTGGTGATGTCGAGACCGTAGGCGGCGCAGTTCTGGTGAATGCTGGCGCCAAGCGCCCGTGCGCCCTCGGCAATCCCCGGCGCCGCGAGAGCGGGCTCCGCCTTGCCGTCGTCGACCGAGTGGATGCCGCCGAGCCATTGCCGCCCCGCCGCCGGGATCGCGGCGGTGGCCTCGGCGGGGCTCAGCATCCGCGTATTGATATCGAACTGGCGCGCCGTTTCCTGCCAGGCGTCCCATTCGGCGAGCTGCTTGGCATCGTGGGTCGCGTACTTGAGGCCGCAGCGGCGAAAGCCGAGGTCGATACCGGTCTGCGCGGTGAGCTCGTCCCATAGCCGCAAGGCGATGCCTGACAGCGGCAGCTCGCGGGCATCGCGGTTCTGCTGGCGGCACCAACCCCAGTTGCGGCTCGACTGTTCGCAGCCGACATTGCCCTTCTCGACAAGGGCGACCGAGAGCCCGCGCTTTGCCAGGAAATAGGCGGCGGTAGCGCCGATGATGCCGCCGCCGATGATCACCACATCGGCCTGGGAAGGAAGCTTTTCATCGCTGTGGATACGTTTTATCGAGGGAGACATGCCAGGAATCTCATCTGATTAGGGGTTAGCAGGCCGTTGGAAAATCCAGGCGAGGCCACTTGGGTGGTCAAGAGCCCGTTAGCGATCATTACGCCATGTATCGCATGCGAAGCCGTCTCGTTTTCACGCCACTGCATCGTAGAAAATTTTTTGTTGTTGGCTTGCTGCGGCACAATCTGCCGACCTCGCAAGCAGTCACTCGCTGCTGGCACCATCGGGTCATTCGGCGCAAAGCCTGACGATTTCCCGCATCAGTAACGGAGGGCTTGCCAGCACCGGGCAGCTCAGTTCCGCGGCGAGCCTGTCGCGCAAATGCGCCAGCGATGCCTGAGCGAGCACCAGCACATCCACCTCGTTGGAAAGCTCTCTAGCCGCCTGATAAAGAATTGCGTCATGCCGCCCCCGATCGCCTGCCACTAGCGCTTGATAGGCCTCGGGGCGCAGCACCGTCTTGATCGTGATCTCGCGTCCTTGCTCTGCGGCATGCGCGTGCAGCAGTGCGCTGCTCGGTTCCACCGTGCTGGCTGCCGTGCACAGCAGACCGATGCGCGGGCCGCTGCGCGCCGCCTGCGCCGCCATCGGGTCATCGATCTTCAGGATCGGTTGCGGCACGATGCGCCGCGCGATATCGACGGCCGGCGACGTCGATGAACAGGTGACGACGATCAGGTCGGGCTGCGCGTCCGCCGCCAGCACGATCTGATCGACCACACGCCGGTAGACCAGCGGCTGCGGCGCGCCGCGCAACAGGTCTTGTAACAGGCTCTCGTTAAGGATGTGGAAGCAGTCGGCGCTGGGCATCTCGGCGCGCATGCGCGCCCGGAAATCCTCGATCAGGAAACCGACGGTATGGATAAAGGCAATGCGCTTGGTCACTCAGAATTCTCCTGCAAGCATGGCGTTTCCTAAATCTCGAGCTTGAAGACCGACTTCAGCTCTTCGATCTGCTCCGCGTTCAAAGGGCTGGTCGGCGTATTGCGCAGCATCAGGAACAGCTTGGCCGTCTCTTCCAATTCCTCCGTCGCGTAGACGGCCGCTTCGAGCGAGGTGCCGGAAACCACCGGCCCGTGGTTGGCAAGCAGCACGGCACAATGCTTGCTCGCAAGGCCGCGAATCGCCTCGCCGAGCGCAGGGTCGCCGGGGCGGTGATAGGGAATCAGCGGCAGGCGGCCGACTTTCATCACGAAGTAGGCCGTCAAGGGCGGGATGCAATCGTCATGGTTCAGGCCGCACATGCAGGAGACGGCGGCGGAATGCGTGGAATGCAGGTGCACGATGGCGCCTGCGCCTGCACGCTCCTCGTACATCGCGCGATGCAGGAAGGCTTCCTTGGAAGGCGCAGCGCCGCTGATGTGGCGGCCGTTCCAGTCGAGCTTGGCCAGGCGTGCCGGATCGAGGTTACCGAGGCAGGCATTGGTCGGCGTCAACAACCAGCCGTCGTCCAACCGCACGCTGATGTTGCCGCTGCTGCCGGCGGTCAAACCGCGCTCGAACAGCGAGCGACCGAAGCGGACGATCTCTTCACGCAATGCGGCTTCGTCGCGGCCGGTGGAAATCATGATGCTCATTGCAGTTTCTCCCAGGCCTTGAGGAAGAAATCCTCGCTGCCGAAATTGCCGGACTTGAGTGCCAGCGCCAGCGGTTGCATGCCGTCGTCGTGCAGGGTGCTGGTCCACGGCACGCCAGGATCGATTTCGGCCCCGATGCGCAATCCCTTCACGCCGAGCGCCTTGACCACCGCGCCTGAAGTCTCGCCGCCAGCCACGAGCATCTGGCCCACGCCAAGCCGTACCAGTCCGCGCGCGATTTCCGCCAGCGCGTTTTCCACCAGTTCGCCTGCATGCGCCACGCCGAGTTCGGCCTGCACCTGCTTGACCGTATCCGGTGTGGCCGTGGCATAGATCAATACGGGTCGCTGCGCGATGCGTGCGCTCGCCCAGTCGAGCGCGGCGGCGACGAGGTCCTCGCCGCGCGCCAGCCGCAGCGGATCGATACCGAACGAGGGCAAGGACGCGCGCATCACTTCCACCTGCTTCTGCGTGGCCACCGAGCAACTGCCCGAGATCACGGCGCGCAAACCGCCAGTCTTCGGCAGCGCATCGGCAACGACGTTGTCGGCCAGCAGGCCGCTGCGGCGGAAGTTCTGCGGCAAGCCGAGCGCGATGCCGGAGCCACCGGTCACCAGCGGCAGATCGGCACAGGCCGCGCCGATCGCATCGAGGTCCGCATTGCACAGCGCATCGACTATGGCCAAACCGTGACCCTGCTGGCGCAGCGCGGCGAAGCGTTCGCGGATCGCCGCATCGCCCCTGCTCACCGTCGCGTAATCGACCAGGCCGACCTTGCGCTGCGCCTGCTGCTGCAGCACGCGCACCAGGTTCGCATCGGTCATCGGTGTCAGCGGATGGTTACGCATGCCGGACTCGGAGAGCGGCACATCGCCGACGAAAAGATTGCCCTTGTAGAGGCTACGTCCGTTGGCGGGCAGGGCCGGGCAGGCGATGGTGAAATCGGTGTCCAGCGCCTGCATCAAGGCTTCGGCGACGGGGCCGATGTTGCCGCGCGGCGTGGAATCGAAGGTCGAGCAATATTTGAAGTAGAACTGCCGGCAGCCTGCCTCCCGCAACCAGCGCAACGCGGCAAGCGACTCCGCCACCGCGTCCTCGACCGGATTGGTACGCGACTTCAACGCGATCACCACCGCGTCGACATCAGCGGGCGGCGGCCCGGTTGGCACACCGATCAATTGCACGGTGCGCATGCCCGCCTTCACCAGCATGCCGGCGAGGTCCGTGCCGCCGGTGAAATCGTCCGCGATGCAGCCCAACAGCGCTGTCATGGCCTTCTCCTCAGGGTGTCGCCGGCAAGCGTTTCCGTGTGCCCGTCGATGACCAGGCGCATGCGCGGGCGGTTGGTTTCAGCCAGGCGGGTAGATCGGTGGCTGGCAAAACCGGGCTTCGGTTTTGAAGGGTCAATCATGTTCATATCTCCACACTCACCGAATTCTCGCCGGCGGATGCCGCATGCTTTGCGCGCGGCACTGACTCTTGTCCACGACGGTGGAAGCATGTTTCCCGCTTGGATAGCCGATTTCCGGAACACCGATTCGTGGGTTTCATTACGCCACGTATCGCCTACGAAGCCGTCTCGTTTTCACGCCACTGAATCGCAGATAAGTTTGTATTGACGACTTGGTGCGGCACGATCTGCTAACCGCTCAAGCAGTCGACAAACACCGGCTCGATGATGAGTTCGCTGCGCATACCAGACCTGCCAAGTCCTTGCCGGTCTTTTGCGGCAGGCGGCCAGTGATGGATGAGACCCGGAGTTGTTCGGTGCGCTGAATGATCCGGCGCCTGCAGCAGAAACTTCCGGGCGCGCCCTGGAAAACGCCCGATTCTGCGATTGCGCACGCCCAATACGACAGCCCACTTCGGGCCGAGATACCTAATATGGAATCAACGCAACGGCATTGGGCCGATGTCTGGCGCAACCAGGAGAACAGCATGCCGGCTCCCTTGATCACCATGCAGTCCAGCCCGGAGCTGCCGCAAAGCGCCGACGTCGTCGTCATCGGCGGCGGCATCATCGGCGTATCCGCCGCCTATTTCATGGCCCGCCAGGGCATGCGCGTCGCCCTGGTCGAGAAGGGCCGTGTCGGCGCCGAGCAGTCCAGCCGCAACTGGGGCTGGTGCCGCCAGCAGAACCGCGACGCGCGCGAGCTACCGTTGTCCACCAAGAGCCTCGCACTCTGGGAAGAGATCACCGCCGATCTTGACACTGACCTAGGCTTTCGCCGCTGCGGACTGTTCTATCTCTCGGACAACCAGGCCGAACTGGATGGCTGGGCCAAGTGGCGCGACTTCGCCATCACCCAGGGCGTCACCACCCATATGCTGAGCAGCGCCGAGGCCACGCAACGCGGCGCGGCCACCGGCAAGCCCTGGCTGGGCGGGGTGTTCTCGCCGTCCGACGGCATCGCCGACCCGGCGCGGGCGGCGCCATTGATCGCCAAGGGCGTGCTCAAGCATGGCGGCACCATCCACCAGTTCTGCGCCGCCCGCGGGGTCGAGACCGAGGCGGGCCGGGTAGCGGGGGTGATTACCGAGAAGGGCGTGATCAAGACCCGCCAGGTGGTGATGGCCGGCGGTGCCTGGGCCTCCTCCTTCTGCGCGCAACTGGGCATTCGCTTTCCCCAGGCCTCGGTGCGCTCGTCCATCCTCTCGGTCATGCCGGGCGTCCAGGGGCTTCCCGATGCCCTGCACACCAGCGAGGTGACCGTCACCCGGCGCGGCGACGGCGGCTACACCCTGGCCATTTCCGGACGCGCCTGCGTGGACCCGACCCCGCAGCAACTGCGCTTCTCCTCGTATTTCCTGCCGATGTTCGCCAAGCGCTGGCAGATGCTCTCCCCGGGCGACCTGCAGGGCTGGCAGTACGGGCACGAGAGGCTGCGTAAATGGGCGCTCGACCGGCCCACGCCGATGGAGCGCGTGCGCATCCTCGATCCGCGCCCGTCGGAATCGATCCTGCGCGATACCCTCGCCCGCGCCCGCCGCCTGCTGCCTGCGCTGGGCAGCGTACCGGTTCAGGCCGGCTGGGCCGGTTATATCGACAGCACCCCGGACGGTGTGCCGGTCATCGACGAAGCGCAGAACCTGCCGGGCTTTATCCTGGCCGCCGGCTTCTCCGGTCACGGCTTCGGCATCGGCCCCGGCGCCGGGCGCCTGATCGCCGAACTGGCGACGGGCAAGACGCCGTTTGTGGACCACACGCAATACACACTTGCCCGCCTGAACAAAGGGGTTTGGGGCAAGGTCTCGGATTTCTGAGCCGCGCGATGAGGTGCAGGCCGTAGGGTGGATGTCGCTCTTTACATCCACCAGAGCGGTGGATCGGTGACGCGTGATCCACCCTACGCACCTCGGCATTGCGCAGGGTGCGCTGCGCGCACCACCGAAACAGAGCAAATCCCGGTGCGCACCGAAACGCCACCGTCCTCGACCTCGACCTCGGGCGACGCTGTCGCCCTCATCCGATCCGCTTGCTCGAACTTGCGCACCGCTCGCAAGCGTTGTGCCACGCGCCAATCGGTAAGGCACCTGCGCGTGGTCAACGCGCAGCTTCGGGTGGGTTAGCCGCCTATTGCGTTTGTCGGCCGACACGCTGCGCCTGGTGCGGCGTAACCCACCATCGGCGCAACGCCATCCATCGCTTGGTGGGTTACGCGGCGCACGACCTTCATCTGCGCCTGGAGGACCGGCATTCGGCACCGCTAACCTGCGCGGCCCGACCCTCCCTACGGGAGCAGCGCTCGGCACCTCTTGCCCAAAACACTAAGCGACGCGAACTGCACTGCCAGCCCCCCCATTCGAGAAAATATCAGCCGATATTTGCTGCCGACCTCCCCCCTTATTTGAGCAGTAGCTGCGGTCTGTCGAGCCGTCATTTATGCAATCTGCCGAATTGCCTGGCGCCTCTTGTCAGGGTTAATCGCAGCTGCGATACAGCCTCCGCGCTCCGGGGGTTGCGAGCATAACGAGGTGACCGAAAAGCCCCCCGTTCCCATGTGCGTTACCCGGAGCGGTTCACCTGTGCTGCCGCAAGAGCGTTGTCCGCCGTATGGGCAACGAACACTAATAAAAGCAATGGAGTAAGCCATGAACATCGTGAAACACAGCTGTCTCGCCCTGGCGGTCACCGCCGCGGTCTCGCAACTGGCCGTAGCCGGTCAGCAACAGGAAGCCAACGGCTTCGTCGAAGACAGCAGCCTGAAGCTGCTCAACCGCAACTTCTACATGAACCGCGACTTCCGTAACGGCGGCAGCAACAGCCAAGGCAGCAACGGCGCCAAGCCGGCCAGCGAGCGCAACGGTTATCGCGAGGAATGGGCACAGGGTGCCATGCTCAATTTCGCCTCCGGTTTCACTCAGGGCACGGTCGGTTTCGGCGCCGATGCCTTCGCTTACGGCGGGGTCAAATTGGATAGCGGTCGCGGTCGGGTTGGCAACGGCGTGCTGCCGATCAGCAACAACCAGACGGCCGACGCCGAAGTGCCGGACGCCTTCGGCGAGGTCGGCGGCGCGGTGAAGATGCGCGTATCCTCCACCGAACTGAAGTACGGCGAACAGCGCCCGACCGCCCCGGTATTCGCCATGGGCGACAACCGCTTATTGCCGGAAACCGCCACCGGCTTCCAGCTGTCGAGCAGAGAGTTCGATGATCTTTTCCTCGAGGCCGGCCACTTCACCGCGTACAACGGTAGAAACTCGACCAACTCCGATGACGGCCTGTTCACCAGCTATGCGGGCGTAGAAGCCGACAGCGTCAACTTCATCGGCGGCTCCTACAAGGTCAGCGACAACCTCAGCCTGATGGCATACGCCAGCGAGGCAGACGAGATCTGGCACCAGTACTTCGGCCGCGCCGCCTACACTCTCCCGCTGGCCGACAAGCAATCGCTCAACTTCACCCTGGTCGCCTACAAGACCAGCGACGAGGGCCAGGCCCGTGCCGGCGAGTTGGACACCACCAGTTGGTCGGCCAAGGCCGCCTACGCCTTCGGCCCGCACCAGCTCAGCCTGGCCTACCAGAAGATCGATGGCGACGAGACCTTCGACTTCATCGGCGTCGACTCGATCTGGCTGGCCACCGGGTCGCAGTACGCCGAATTCAACCGCCCCAACGAGCGCTCCATGCAGATCCGCTACGACCTCAACATGGCCAGCTTCGGTGTGCCGGGCCTGACCCTTATGACGCGCTACACCAAAGGCGACCAGATCGACTTCACCAAGGCCGACCCGACGGGCGCCTATTTCCGCGCTGGGGTCGACGACCAGAAGCATTGGGAGCGCGACTTCGAAGCCAAATACGTGATTCAGTCGGGCTCGGCCAAGGACCTGTCCTTCCGCCTGCGCCAGGCCACCCACCGCTCCACCTCGTTTGAAAGCGACGTGGAGGATGTGCGTCTGATCATCGAGTACCCGCTGAGCATCCTGTAACGGTAACTCCCGGCCGGTTTTCATCGTGGGCCGGCCGGGGAATTTTCTTAAAGGCCAGATACGCTCCCTTAGCCTTGAGGCGCCCATCCGGGCGCCTTTTTTATGGCTCTGTCCCAATTATGCGTTGCGTGCTGCGATGTCCTGTAGGAGGCGCGACCTCGCGGCGAATGCAGCCCGCAGGGCTGCCTGCTCATCGCCAGCAGGAACAGCGAAAAGCTCGCCCCGAGGTCGGGTCTCCTACAGGAGACCGCGCATGCAACAGTTAACGGGTACACAGCCTTTTTCATACCGGCCTGCTAGCGCAGACCGTCCCACCGTAGCGCCAACCGGACATAGCAGCTGGACACCAGCGAATCGGCTCAAGACCTTTGCTGCACTTCAAAGCAAAGCCCCGTATCAAGCTCCCCCTGGAGCAACAATCGAGCCATGCAAAGCCTTTGATTTAGACCTCATCGCAAAAAAACAGCCAAGCATTTACTGCTGAGAGTAACTCTCGTTTAAGCAAAAAGTAGGGCCCATAGCACCACCGCTTGGGGAATCTACCGAATTGCCTTAAGCCCCTTGTCAGGCCGCACAGCAGGTGGGATACAGCCTTATACCCGGTGAGAATTTTCCGCCGCACGCAGCCATCAACGGAGACTTGCCATGTCCGTCGCGCAACGCCCTTCCCATCTTTATCGCCCTATGACCACCGAGGACGTAGCGGCGGCCCATGCTTTATCCGTGCGGTTGAAGTGGCCCCATCGCCTGGAGGATTGGGCCATGCTGCAACGCGTCGCTGAGGGCTTCGTCGTAGAAGACGACGGCCACCTGGATGCAGGCCACCTGATCGGTACTGCATTCGCTTGCCCGCAGGGCGCTTACGCCACCATCGGCCTGGTGATCGTCAGCGACGAGTACCAGGGCCAGGGCATTGGCCGCAAGCTGATGGAGTTGGCGCTCGAGGCTTGCATGCCGCGCACCGCCATCCTCAATGCCACACTGGCGGGTGTCCCACTGTACGCCAGCCAAGGCTTCGTCGAATTCGGTCAGATCCACCAGCATCAGGGCCAGGCGCAAGTCGCCGATATCCCTGCCCTACCAGCCGGTGAGCAGTGCCGGTCCTTGACCGCAGACGATCGGGTTCGCCAACTCGAACTGGCAAACGCCGGCAGCGGCCTGGACCGCGAAAGCGTACTCGGCGAGCTGTTCGAGGTGGTCGAACACTCGGTCGGTATCGAGCGCGACGGTCAGCTACGCAGCTTCGCGATGCTGCGCCCGTTCGGCCGTGGCCACTGTATCGGCCCGGTCATCGCGGAAAGTTCCGAACAGGCCAAACACTTGATCGCCGAGTTGTTGGCGCGGGTGCCGGAGGCTTTCGTGCGCATCGATATTCCCGCTGACAGCGGCCTCTCCGCCTGGCTGGAGAAGGCGGGCCTGAAACAGGTCGACAGCGTCGCGCAAATGGCCCGCGGGACGCCGCCACGCGCTGTCGGCGGCGTCAGCCAATTCGCCCTGGTGACCCAGGCCATGGGCTGATGCCGACAGCGACAGATTACGCCACCCCTTACCTATTCCTACTTGGAGAACTTTTGATGTCAGAACCTACCGCAGTGTTGTTGGCGCGTGCCGATGGCAACCCCGTCTCGACAACCTTCACCGCTGGCCCTTTGGGGCCCAAGGACCCGTTCGGCACGCAGCGGAAAACCGCCTATGCCGGTCCTGGCGAGATCGCTGCGGGCGTGGTCGAGGCCAGCGGGCGCTTCAGCATCGATGAATATCCCTACGCCGAGATGATCGTGGTCCACGCCGGACACGTAACCCTGCAGAGCGAGGGTCGCACGCTCGAACTGGGCCCGGGCGCCAGCGCCGTGATCGGCCGCGGCTCGCCGCTCCAGCTCGAGGTGCAAGCGAATTCCCGTTGGGCATTCTGCGCGGACACCCAGACCGTCGAACAGCGCAACAGCGGGCTTACCCTGCTGGATCCCCTGGATCTGCTCGCGCCTTCCAACGCACCGGATGCAGAGATTCTGCTCAGCCCGACGCCGCAATGCCGCTCGCACACTGCCTTTACCGAAGAAGCGAGCAAGCTGCTCATCGGTGTCTGGGACTCGACGCCCTATACCCGCCGGGCGCGGCCGCACAAGATGCACGAGCTGATGCACCTGGTCGAAGGCAGCGTCACCCTGCAGACGGCGGACGGCAGCGATCTGACGATCGCCACCGGCGATACGGTATTCGTGCCGAAAGATGCCCCATGCGCCTGGAAGAGCACTGTCTATGTGCGCAAGTTCTACGTCTGCAAATAAACGTGAATGGCGTTGTGCCGGTGTCTCTCCGCCGGGGCCACTCACTCGACCGATGGCTTCGCATAGACCGCATACAGGCGCAACGGCCTGACCAACCACTTACGACGGAGAACGCATCATGGGATTGGGCGGCATCGGCATCTGGCAACTCCTGATCGTTCTGGCGATCGTGGTCATGCTGTTCGGCACCAAGCGCCTCAAAGGCCTGGGCACTGACCTCGGTGACGCGATCAAGGGCTTCAGAAAAACCATGGATAGCGACGAAAAGGCGGCCCTCGAAGAACAGCAGGGACAGACCATCACCGTGCAGGCACGCAAGCTCGAAGAGTCTGCGAGAAAAGGCTAGAACGTTCGGAGACGAATTCAAAAGCCCTGATTACCCGGTAATGCTGTTCACTTACGCCAAGCGAGCAGCATTTTTTGTAGCCCGGATGAAATCCGGGGGCAATCTGGCGTCTGAAAAATCGCTCCCGGATTGCATCCGGGCTACGTGCCGCCCCATCCTGCGGCTCTAAAGCTCAGAAAATGCCGCTTGCCTGGTAAAGGGAAAGC
>NZ_CAMPHN010000019.1 GCF_946885885.1 uncultured Pseudomonas sp. | reverse complement strand
AATAGATCACCCGGCGTTCGCGGTCGTAGCCTTGCACGGCGATGCGCGGGGTGCGTTCGAAGAGCTGACGGAAGCGCTGTTCGCTCTCGCGCAACGCCGCTTCGTCGCGCTTCTGGTTGCTGATGTCCTGCACGGTGCCGAGGATCTGGCCACTGCTATCGACCTCTCCGCGCAGCAGCAACCAACTGCAATAGGGCTGTTGCGGTTGGTGGAGGCGGGCGCTGATCAATAGCGGTTGCCGCTCTTCGAATAAGGCTTGCAAGGCACGCTGCACGGCTGGGCGTTCGGCCGGGTGCAGCCAGGCGAGCAACTGCTCCGCGCTGCTGAACCCATCCTCCGGGGGGCGCGCCAATAGCCGCAGGGCCTCCTCGCTCCAGTGCAGGCGTCCGTCGTATTGCCAGTAGCCCAGGCCGGCCGTGTGCTGGGTTTGTTGCAGCAGGCGGGTATTGCTGCCCAGTTCTTCGAGCAGGCGCCCTTGTGCGCGGCGGTCGCGGTAACTGAGGAGGAATATCAGCAGGCTGCTGAGCAGAATGAACAACAGGCCTTTCAGCGTTTGCAGGTTGCTGAGTTGCTCGCTGTCGGCGGCTAACGCATTCAGCAGGTAGTCGCTACCCAGTATCCAGGCGCCGCTGAACAGGGCATAGACGCCGGCCACACGTAACGGGCTTAGAAGTTCGGGTCGCATTCAGGTGGCCTGTCGACTGCTGAGGAGGGCGCGCCGCATAGGCCGCTCGCCATGAATGTGAAGAGTCTAGCCCCAGGTTGATCAATTGCCCGTCGCTTGGCGGCTACTGCCGGTGCTGCTAGAGTCGCGGCCATGAACCGGACTCGCCCTAACCGCCCATTGCTGGCCTGGATGCTGTACTTCAGCGTGCTGTTCGCAGCGCTTGTCTGCAGTATTGCCCAGGGTCAACTGGCTGGCTTGCAGCTCAGTGGCATCGACGGGTTCTACTGTTCGGCGGGCGCTAGCGGGCCGGTAGGCGAGGGGGCCGGTTTCGGCGCGACGGCGGGCAATTCCGTCAGTGGTTTCGGTTGTTCGCTCTGTTCCAGTTCCCTAGGTTTGGCTTTCGCCGCTTTCTTTACATTGCTCGGCTTGCTGGCGCTGCGCCAGATCAGGCTCAATCCTGCGCTTCTTTCGGCGGCCAGAGCGGTCCGCTACCTCTGGCCTTCGGCCAATCCGCGTGCCTCGCCATTCTTCGCTTGAGTCCTCGACTACCGATTGCCGAACGGGCTGATGGGCGGCGCGCATGCGTGTTCCGCCTTGCCGTTCGGGATATTCCCGATTTCGGAGATTCGCCATGCCGTTGAAGAAAACCCTGCTATTGGCTGTGCTGCTGAGCCCGAGTCTGTTGGCCTCGGCCCATGAATATGAGGCCGGAGCGCTACGCATCGAACACCCCTGGTCGCGGGAGATGCCGCCGGTGGCGCCAACCGCTGCGGCCTATTTTGTCGTGCATAACCAGGGCGCGACGGCGGATCGCCTGGTCGAGGTGCAGACCCCGGTCGCCAGCAAGGCCGAATTCCACGAGCATGTGCATGTCGGCGATGGGGTGATGCAGATGCAGCAGGTGCAGGCCGTGGCAATACCCGCCGGCGGCACCGTCCGCTTCGAGCCCATGGGTTACCACGTGATGCTGTTCGGAGTGAAGCAACAGGCCAAAGTTGGCGAGCGCTTTGTGCTGACGCTGATGTTCGAAAAGGCCGGGGTAGTCGAGTTGGATGTGGCGGTGCAAAAAGAGTCGCCGACCGACGAGCATGCTCACTAGCGCTGAGCGGTCGCCGTTGTAGCTCGGATGAAATCCGGGGAGCGATATCCGGCACTAAATTGCTCCCGGATTCCATCCGGGCTACACAAGCGGCTAGGCCTTGGGCGTGAGCGCAGGCCGGCAGCTTAGTCGATACCGAGCTTTTTCAGACGGTAACGCATCGAGCGAAAGGTCAGGCCCAGGCGCTGCGCCGCCGCGGTGCGGTTCCAGCGGGTTTCTTCGAGCGCTTGCATGATCAGTTTGCGTTCGATGTTCTCCAGGTAATCCTCCAGATCGTCGATCTGCGCCAGATTGGCTTCACCGTTCTCTGCCGGGCCGCAGCTGTCGGCCAGGCGTAGGTCGCTGGCATTGATCCGGTCGTCTTCGCACAGCGTGTAGGCGCGCTCGAGCATGTTTTCCAGCTCGCGCACGTTGCCGGGGAAACGATAACTTTTGAGTTTTTCCAGGGCGTCGGGGTCGAGCTTGGCCGGCATCAGGCCCGGGCCTTCGGCCAGACGCTTGAGCATCGCTTCGGCGAGCAGGCCGATATCCTCGCGGCGTTCGCGCAGGGACGGAACGCGTAATTCGATGACGTTGAGGCGGTAGTACAGGTCCTGGCGGAAGCGCCCGGCCGCCACCTCGGCGGCCAGATCTTTGTGGGTGGCGCAGAGGATGCGCACATCCACCACGTTCTCCTGTTGCCCGCCGACCGCGCGTACGGCTTTTTCCTGAATCGCCCGCAGCAGTTTGACCTGCATCGGTAGGGGCAGGTCGGCCACTTCGTCGAGGAACAGGGTGCCGCCGTTGGCCGCCTGGAACAGGCCCTGTTTGTCCTCGATGGCGCCGGTGAAGCTGCCGCGTTTATGGCCGAAGAATTCGCTTTCCATCAACTCGGTGGGAATCGCGCCGCAGTTGACCGGTACGAACATTTGCTCGCTACGCGGGCCCTGGTCGTGGATCAGGCGCGCCACCAGCTCCTTGCCGCTGCCGGATTCGCCGCTGATATACACCGGTGCCTGGCTGCGTGCGAGTTTGTGGATCTGTTTGCGCAGCGCGCGCATCGGCGGCGACTCGCCGAGCAGGCGGCTGTCCATCGGGGTGTCGTCGGTGCTGGCGGTATGCAGACGCAAGGCGGAATTGACCAGCTCGCGCAGGCGGGTGAGATCGACCGGTTTGGTGAGAAAATCGAAAGCCCCGGCCTTGAGCGCATTGATCGCGGTGTCCAGGCTACCGTAGGCGGTGATCATCGCCACCGGCACCTGCGGATGGCGCTGCAATATGTGTTGCACCAGGTCCATACCGGTGCCATCGGGCAGGCGCATATCGGTCAGGCACAGGTCGAACGGCTCTTTGGCCAGCCACTCGCGCGCTTCCTTGACGTTGCGCGCGCTACGGGTGTCGAGCTTCATGCGCCCCAGGGTGATTTCCAGGAGTTCGCGGATATCGGGCTCGTCGTCGACGATCAGGGCTCTCTGGCGGGTCATGGTCAACTCAGTTTGCGCGGGTGGGCGAAGGTGATGCGGAAACAGCTGCCGCCGCCTTCGCGAGGTTTATAGTCGAGATGGGCCTGGTTGCTCTCGCACAGCTCGCGGGAGATATACAGGCCCAGGCCGGTGCCCTGGTTTTCCGTGGTGTAGAACGGCTCGAAGATATGCTGGAGCTGCTCCGGCGCCACGCCGGGGCCGTCGTCCTGTACCTCCAATACCGGCAGGTCGCTTTCCGGGTCTCGGAACAAGGTTAGCCATACTTGGCCGAGTTGGTGTTTTTGCGCGCTATAGCGCATGCCGTTCTGCACCAGGTTGGTCAGCACCTGGGTCAGTTGGTGGGGGTCCATGCGGGTTTGAATGGTGCCGCCGAGGGTTTCCAGGTGCAGCATCTGTTCGGCCGGCGCCGAGGCGCGGAACTCGCTGGCGAAGCGGTGCAGCCAGTATTTCAGGTCCAGCAGCTGCGGTTCGGCCTGACGCCTGCGCGAGAGTTGCAGCACGTTCTCGATCACCAGGTTCATTCGCCGCGAATGGTCCTGGATGATCTGCGCCAGGCGCTGGTCGGGGCCTTGTAACTCGTCCGACTCCTGCAGCAATTGCGCCGCATGGCTGATCGCCCCGAGCGGGTTGCGGATTTCGTGGGCAATGCCGGCCGTCAGGCGCCCCAGGGATGCGAGCTTCAATTGCTGCGCCTGTTGGGCGATTTGCGAGATGTTGTCGAGAAATATCAGGCAGTGACGCTGTTCGCCGCGCTGCAGGCTCATGAAGCTTGGTTGCAGCACCGGGCCTTCGGGATAGGCCTGCAAGCTCGCCGGGCGGCGGGTCGGATTGTGCTGCCACTGTTGCATGCGTTTGACCAATTCCGGACAGTGTGGGTCGAGAATCTTGCCGGTCAGGTGTTCACGACCCAATAGGTAGGTGGTGCTTTCGTTGGTCAAAAGCACGCGCCGCGACTCGTCGAGCACCAGAATGCCGGTGCGCATGCGTTGCAGAATCACCGCGTTCAAGGCTTCCAGATTGGCGACATCGGTGGCGCGTTGTTCGGCCAGGCTCTCGCTGACCTGCAGGCGCCGGGTCAACGCTTGCACCGCCAGCGCGGCGGCGAAGCACAGCGTGCCCAGCGCGCCCGCCTGCACGTACTGGGCGACTGCGGCCGGTCGGCTCAGGCTGAGGTAGAAGGTCAGGTAAATCAGGCCGATGGCCGCGACCGCGGCGATCAACAGGCCGATGCGCCCGCGCAGGAGGAAATTGGCGATTGCCACCGCGACTATCAGCAGGTTGCCGATACCGCTCGGCGTGCCGCCGCCGGCATAGAACAGCGCCGACAGCAGCACCACATCGATCAAGGCCAGGCTGAATACCTGGAACAGGCGCTGCGGGCGCTGCACCAGCACGCCCAGCACGGTATTCAAAATCAGGTACAGCCAGCTGCCGTTGTAGAACAGTTCAGGCTGCGCCAGGTCCAGCAACTCATCGTGCAGGTTGCTGGAGATCAGCAGCACCAAGAGCAGTCCGATGATCAGCCGGTACAGGTGATAGAGGCGCAGGATGCGCTGGCCCTTGACCCCTTCGAGCACGAGCTTTCCGCTACTCACTGCGCTTTGGTGCCTTGCTCGAGATGCGCCTGGCTGCAGTACCAGTTGTCGCCCTGAACGAGCGCGCGCGCGCGCGGTACATGCACGCCGCAGTGTGCGCAGCGCACCATGGGCGCGGGATCTGCGTTGGTGTCGTCGCGGCGGCGGGTCGGCGCGGCTATGCGGCGCCAGAGCCAGACGGCGGCCGCGATAATGGCAAGCAACAACAGCAGGCGGAACAGGCCCATAGTGCTCTCTTGTCGATAAATACGGGATACGGAGGTTAGCGCAGTTTATCCAAGGAATAGCGCTCAGCCCAGCGGCTAAACCGCATGCTGTGCGTTGTGTCCCCTATGGGGTGGTTGGCCCTCGACTCAATGACCGTGCGGCTAACTCATCGCCCATAAAAAAGGAGACCCGGAGGTCTCCCTGTGTTTGCGCGGCGATCGCTTAGTCGAACAGGCCGAAGGTCATGTAGCTGAACCAGGAACGACCGTTATCCTGGCTGTCGTTGCTCGCCTCATCGGCTTCGTCCTGGCCTTCGGGTTTCAGTTCGTCGGGGATCTGCTCTTCGGCCTCTTCGTATTGACGGATCACGTCCTGGCTGGCGCGGGTTTCGCCCGGCGGCAAAGGCGTGTCGGTTTCGATCAGGCCGAGGGTGACTTTGGCCAGCCAGGAGCGGTTGTCGGCTTCTTCCTCGCGTGGGACGAATTGGCCGTCGACCAGGGTCGGATGATCCGGGTAGTTGAGTTTCAGGGTTTCCAGGCTGGTGGCGGCCAGTTCGTCCAGGGTCAGGCGCTGATAGGCTTCGGTCATCAACGCCAAGCCGTCGGCGACCGCCGGGGTTTCCTGGAAGTTTTCCACCACGTAGCGACCGCGGTTGGCGGCGGCTACATAGGCTTGGCGGCTCAGGTAGTAGTAGCCGGCATGGATTTCATAGGCCGCCAGCAGGTTGCGCAGGTAGATCATGCGCTGCTTGGCGTCCGGTGCGTAGCGGCTGTTCGGGTAGCGGCTGGTCAGCTGGGCGAACTCGTTGTAGGAGTCGCGGGCGGCGCCCGGGTCGCGTTTGGTCATGTCCAGCGGCACGAAGCGTGCGATCAGACCGCGGTCCTGGTCGAAGGAGGCCAGGCCCTTCAGGTAGTAGGCATAATCGACGTTGGGATGCTGCGGGTGCAGGCGGATGAAGCGCTCGGCCGCGGAGCGTGCGGCTTCCGGCTCGGCGTTCTTGTAATAGGCGAAAATCAGTTCCAGCTGGGCTTGCTCGGCGTAGCGACCGAACGGATAGCGCGACTCCAAGGCTTTCAGCTTGGTGATGGCGCTGGTGTAGCTACTATTGTCCAGATCGCTCTGTGCCTGCTGGTACAGCTCCGTCTCGCTGAGGTTCTCGTCGAGCACTTCGTTCGACGAGCAGGCGGCGGTGAGGGCGAGGATGGCGATCAGCAGCAGGTGTCTCACTTGCATGGCGGCTTGCGTCCCTGTGACGGCGGCTGTCTTGAGCAAAGCCGTCCTGTTATGATGAGCGCCCCGGTACCCCTGGGGCAAAGACGCCGTATTTAACCACAGCGCGTAGCCGAAACCAAAAGTAGGGCCTGTCGATCTTTCCTTGCCCATCACCGACCCCTGGTCCCCGCCGTTGCCGAGCATGCCTTCTATTAATACCCAGACCATTGAACTGAACGCCGAGGTGCCGTCCGAGATGGGCGGTCAACGCCTCGATCAAGTCGCCGCGCAGCTGTTCGCCGAGCATTCGCGTTCGCGTCTGTCCGCCTGGATCAAGGAAGGCTTGCTGACCGTCGACGGCGCGGTCGTGCGTCCGCGCGACATCGTTCATGGCGGCGCGCTACTGGCGCTGAAGGCCGAACAGGAGGCCCAGGGCGAATGGGTCGCCCAGGATATCGCCCTGAATATCGTCTACGAAGACGAGCAGATTCTGGTGATCGACAAGCCCGCCGGCCTGGTCGTGCATCCGGCCGCCGGGCATGCCGACGGCACCCTGCTCAACGCGCTGCTGCACCATGTGCCGGACATCGTCAACGTGCCGCGCGCCGGCATCGTCCATCGTCTGGACAAGGACACCACCGGGCTGATGGTGGTGGCCAAGACCATCGAAGCGCAAACCCGCCTGGTCGATCAGCTGCAAAAACGCACGGTCAGCCGCATCTACGAGTGCATCGTGATCGGCGTCATCACCTCGGGCGGCAAGATCAACGCGCCGATCGGCCGTAGTTCGTCGCAGCGTCAGCGCATGGCGGTCAGCGACGGCGGCAAACCGGCGGTCAGTCATTACCGGGTGTTGGAGCGCTTCCGCTCGCACACCCACGCGCGGGTGAAACTGGAGACCGGACGGACCCATCAGATCCGCGTGCACATGAGCCATATCGGTTATCCGCTGGTCGGCGACCCCGTCTACAGCGGGCGTTTCCGTATTCCGCCCGCGGCCAGTCAGACCATGGTGCAGAGCCTCAAGGAGTTCCCGCGCCAGGCCCTGCACGCGCGTTTCCTCGAACTCGATCACCCGATGACCGGGGAGCGCATGAAGTGGCAGTCGCCGCTGCCGGACGATTTCGTCTGGTTACTCACCCTGCTGCGCCAGGATCGCGAGGCGTTTATCGGGTGAACGGGTTGGCGCACGACTGGATCGTCCCCGATTGGCCGGCGCCGGCGCGGGTCAAGGCTTGCGTCACCACGCGCGCAGGCGGCGTCAGCGTCGCACCGTTCGACAGCCTGAATCTCGGCACCCATGTCGGCGACGATCCCGCTGCGGTGAAGAAAAATCGCCAACGCCTGATCAGTCAGCTCGGCTGTAAGCCCGCCTGGCTGCAACAGGTGCACGGCATCGATGTGGTGGAAGCGGCGCCCGAGACGCTTGCCGAAGCCGATGCCAACTGGACGGCGACACCCGGTATCGCCTGTACGGCGATGACCGCCGACTGTCTGCCCGCGCTGTTCTGCGACCGCAACGGCGGTCGCGTGGCTGCCGCCCATGCCGGTTGGCGCGGGCTGGCGGCGGGCGTGCTGGAAGCGACTCTGGATACCCTGGCGATTGCGCCCGAGGACACTTTGGTCTGGCTCGGCCCGGCGATCGGCCCGCAGGCGTTCGAAGTCGGCGCCGAGGTGCGCGAGGCCTTTCTCACTCAGCATGCCCAGGCGGAGCAGGCGTTCAGCGCCAGCCTCAACCCCGGCCGCTATATGGCGGATATCTACGAGTTGGCGCGCATCCGTCTGGCCGCGCGCGGGGTCGCGGCGGTCTACGGCGGCGGTTTCTGCACCTACGGCGATTCGCGTTTCTACTCCTACCGCCGTGCGGCGCGAACCGGTCGCTTCGCCAGTTTGATCTGGTTGGATTGACAAGCCGCCAATAGACGGCCGGCATGATCTGCATCAACGCCAGTCGACTTGAAAGTCGCACAATCAGCCTCATCTAGTCTTCATCTCGCAGGCTTTTTGTTTGGTGCGTTCATTTAAGCGCTAGTCGTGCCGGCCTGCTCTAAAGGAAGGATGACCCAATGCGAATCGATCGTTTAACCAGCAAGTTGCAATTAGCCCTGTCCGACGCCCAATCCCTGGCGGTCGGCATGGATCATTCCGCCATTGAGCCGCTGCACCTGATGCAGGCGTTGCTCGAGCAGCAGGGCGGTTCGATCAAGCCGCTGTTGATGCAGGTCGGCTTCGACATCAACAGCCTGCGCAAGGCGCTGAGCAAAGAGCTCGATCACCTGCCGAAAATCCAGAGCCCGACCGGCGACGTCAATCTGTCCCAGGATCTCGCGCGCCTGCTCAATCAGGCCGACCGCCTGTCGCAGCAGAAGGGCGATCAGTTCATTTCCAGCGAGCTGGTGCTGCTCGCCGCGATGGATGAGAACACCAAGCTGGGCAAATTGTTGCTCGGTCAGGGCGTGAGCAAGAAAGCCCTGGAAAATGCCGTGAGCAACCTGCGCGGTGGTGCAGCGGTGAACGACCCGAATGTCGAGGAAGCCCGCCAGGCCCTGGACAAATACACCATCGACCTGACCAAGCGCGCCGAGGAAGGCAAGCTCGATCCGGTGATCGGCCGCGACGATGAAATCCGCCGCACCATCCAGGTATTGCAGCGGCGCACCAAGAACAACCCGGTGTTGATCGGCGAACCCGGCGTGGGTAAGACCGCCATCGCCGAGGGCTTGGCCCAGCGCATCGTCAACGGCGAAGTGCCCGACGGCCTCAAGGAAAAGCGCTTGTTGTCCCTGGATATGGGCGCGCTGATCGCAGGGGCCAAGTTCCGTGGCGAGTTCGAGGAACGCCTCAAGGCCGTGCTCAACGAGCTGTCCAAGCAGGAAGGGCGGATCATCCTGTTTATCGACGAGCTGCACACCATGGTCGGCGCCGGCAAGGCCGAGGGTGCCATGGATGCGGGGAACATGCTCAAGCCGTCGCTGGCGCGGGGCGAGCTGCATTGCGTCGGCGCCACCACGCTCAACGAATACCGCCAATACATCGAGAAAGATGCGGCGCTGGAGCGGCGTTTCCAGAAGGTCCTGGTCGACGAGCCGAGCGAAGAGGATACCATCGCCATTCTGCGCGGCCTGAAGGAGCGCTACGAGGTACATCACAAGGTGGCGATCACCGACGGCGCGATCATCGCCGCGGCCAAGCTCAGCCACCGCTATATCACCGACCGCCAATTGCCGGACAAGGCCATCGATCTGATCGATGAGGCGGCCAGCCGTATCCGCATGGAAATCGACTCCAAGCCGGAAGTGCTCGACCGCCTGGAGCGGCGCATGATCCAGCTCAAGGTCGAGGCCCAGGCGCTGAAGAAAGAGGACGACGAGGCGGCGATCAAGCGCCTGGCCAAACTCAACGAGGACATCGCCCGGCTCGAGCGCGAATACGCCGACTTGGAGGATGTCTGGAAGTCGGAAAAGGCCGAGGTGCAAGGCTCGGCGCAGATCCAGGAGAAGATCGAGCAGGCCCGTCAGGAGCTGGAGGCGGCGCGGCGCAAAGGCGACCTCAACCGCATGGCCGAGCTGCAGTACGGCATTATTCCGGACCTCGAGCGCAGCCTGCAGATGGTCGACCAGCACGGCAAAACCGAGAATCAACTGCTGCGCAGCAAGGTCACCGAGGAGGAGATCGCCGAGGTGGTGTCGAAATGGACCGGCATCCCGGTGTCGAAGATGCTCGAAGGCGAGCGCGACAAGCTGTTGAAGATGGAAGATTTGCTGCATCAGCGGGTGATCGGGCAGAACGAGGCGGTGGTTGCGGTGGCCAACGCCGTACGCCGTTCGCGCGCCGGGCTCGCCGATCCGAATCGGCCGAGCGGCTCGTTCCTGTTTCTTGGCCCTACCGGGGTCGGTAAGACCGAACTGTGCAAGGCGCTGGCCGAATTCCTTTTCGATACCGAAGAGGCGCTGGTGCGCATCGATATGTCCGAATTCATGGAAAAGCATTCGGTGGCCCGCCTGATCGGCGCGCCACCGGGCTATGTCGGCTATGAGGAGGGCGGTTACCTGACCGAGGCGGTGCGCCGCAAGCCGTACTCGGTAATCCTCCTGGATGAGGTGGAAAAAGCCCACCCGGACGTGTTCAACGTGTTGTTGCAGGTGCTGGAAGACGGCCGTCTGACCGACAGCCACGGGCGTACCGTGGACTTCAAGAACACCGTGCTGGTGATGACCTCCAACCTCGGTTCGGTGCAGATCCAGGAGCTGGTCGGCGACCAGGAGGCGCAGCGCGCGGCGGTGATGGATGCGGTTGGCAGCCATTTTCGCCCGGAATTCATCAACCGCATCGACGAGGTGGTGATCTTCGAGCCGCTGGCCCGCGAGCAGATCGCCGGCATCGCGCAGATCCAGTTGCAGCGTTTGCGTCAGCGCTTGAGCGAGCGCGAGTTGAGCCTGGAACTGAGCGACGAGGCCCTGGATAAGCTGATTGCCGTCGGTTACGACCCGGTCTATGGCGCGCGGCCGCTCAAGCGGGCGATTCAGCGTTGGATCGAAAACCCCTTGGCGCAGCTGATCCTGGCCGGCAAGTTCGCCCCTGGCAGCAGCATTGCGGGCAACGTCGAAGGCGACGAAATCGTCTTCGTCTGAGGTCGTGACGAAAACACCCCGATACGGCATACGCTGGCCGGGGTGTTTTTTGTTGCCGGTAGCTTTTGCAGGGGGGGTAGGGTCTGTTGCCGTTTCAGCGCAAGCGATGAAACGGCAACAGACCCTAGTGGTGCCGTGCAGGTTTTTACAACCAATGATGGAGTTTGGGCGCCACGTAACCCGCCAAGCGCTGGCCGGTCTGTCCCATTTGCTTGTTGCACAGCAGGTTCCCCGACTCGAGAACCTGTCTTATAGGTGATCGAGCAGCACCTGCAGTGCCGCGGCCTGATCTTCCGCCAGGTCGATGATATGGAAGCCGGCCCAGCAATGCTGGCCGTCGGCCCCTGGCCGGCTCCACAGGCAATCGACGCCGAGCTTGACCTCGCTGACGCCTTCTATCACCTGTTCGCTGACCAAACGACACTCGATAACCGTATCGGCTTGCTGCGGGGTGCAGCTGAACAGCATGAAACCATCGTCGGACAGGTCCACCACGCGGCCCAGGTGCGCACCGCTGTGCAATTCGAAGACCTCCAGCTGCAGCTCGGTGTGCTGGCGGTTATGGCGGCGACGTTCATCCATGGTGGCTCCTAGTTCGTTTCGCCGCTGCGCCCGGTCAGGCGTTGCAGCACGCGGTAGATAGTGGAGAGGGCGCGATCCATCAACGGCGTACTCTGCTCGGTCGGAATTATCCGTGCCAAGCCTTGTTCCATTTCATTGGCCAACTGGGCGATCGGTTTGATCGCCACCCGCTGGCCGCCGCTGTCGACGAACATGTAGTTGTGCGTCGTGGGGCTGAACCAGGACAGCTTCGCCGCACGGGCTTGCGTACCTGTACCGAATTCGAACCAGGTGCCGAATTCGAGCTGCTCCAGCTCCTGGATCCGCTTTTCGGCGCCGGCGGAGAGCTTCGGCGCTTGTACCGCCAGGGCGGCATCCTCGCCGAGCATGGCGCCGAACGGGCTCGGCGGCAGGCTCGGGTTGAGTTTGGCGGCCAGTTGCGGTTGCTTGCCCTGCACGGCGTGTTGGCAGGCGACCAGGTCTTGCAGCAGACGGCGAATACCGTCTTCATGGTAACCGCCGAGCAACTGCAAACCCTGACGCAAGTCTTCCAGCAAGGCCACGCGCAGTGCCTGCAAACGCTCGCGTCCGGCCTCGTCCAGCGGCGTGCCGCTCCAGGCCAATTGTTCGGCGACCTCGCAAGCGCGCTGCCACTCGCTGCCTTGCTTGCCGTGGCGCAGCGCGACGAATACCAGGACATCGGCCCAGGTCAGCTCGAGGAAATTACGAATGATGCCCGGGGGATCGCGATGCTTAAGGCAATTGGCGATGACTTCCATGGCCCGCTGCCGCGCGCCCAGGAGCTTGTCGCGGCCCTTGGCGGCTTCCACCGCGCGGCGTTCGCGTAATTCGACCTTGTGTTTGAGGGTGGCGACGAATTCGTTGAATTCATCCAGCAGGTTATCGAATAGCTGCAAGTCGCCGTTGAAGTCCTGGATGACGCGTTCGACGACCCAGCGAATTTTCGCCAGCAGGTCGCATTCATCCCCTTCGTCGCCATACAACACCCCGGCTTGGGCCATGGTGTTGAGCAGGCGGCGTGCCGGATGGTGATGCTGGGTGAACAGCGCTTTGTCTTGCAGTGCGATCTTCAAATAGGGGGTATGCAGGTGCGATAGCGTGGTTTTGCAGCTGTCCGGCAGGTTCTCGTCATCGAGGATAAAGTCGAACAGCATGCCGACCAGGTCGACGATATCGGCTTCCTGATCGGACAGCTTGTGCGGTTCGGGATGCTGGGCATGCGCTTGCAGTTGTTGCTGCAAGTCGGCTTTCAGACCGTCGACCCGCTGCGGGCTATGCAGGCGTTGCCTCAAGTCGCTGGCCGATTGCTGTTGCATACGGTTCAGTGCGTCCAGCAGCTCGCTGGCGCTGTAGGTTCGCGTGGCATTGCGCGGCGCAAAACTGGCGATGCTGCGGGTATCGCCGAGCAAGGGGGCGTCGATGTCGCGCTGCCGATGCTCGCTGAGCAGGCCGGTCAGTCCCAGCAGCAACTCGCCAGGATCGCTGGGCGGGGCACCGTCGAGGTTGGCCGCCGGTGTGCCCGTTGGATAAGGCCCGGTTCTATCCGCTGGGCTCGACGCGTCAGCCAGTCCCTGTGAGGTGGTTGACGGGGTAGCTGGCTCTGCTGGCTTGACGGCGCTCGGTGGGGGCGGGCTGCTCGCGTGGCGTGGGCTGTACTTGAGGTTGGGCAACACGCCGGCATCGATCAAGCGCTGATTCAGGGCGCTATATAAAGCGTCGAGATCGCGCATTACATGCTGATCGAACAGCGAATAGAGGATGATCTTGATCCGCAGGGAAAGGGGGCAGGGCGCCAGGGCCGAGCGGAATGCCAGGGCAATCGCCTGCGGGCCGAACGGGTTGCTGTCTTCGCCGAGTTTTTTTCCGCTATTGAGTACCGCCAAACGCTGTTCCAGGGCGAACAGCGGCTGGGCGCAGCGGGCTTTGACCCGGCTCACCATATTGGTGACTTGCAGGCTTTCCTCATACTCCTCGTTCTGTATCAGCGTCAGGTGTTCGGCATCGAGTTCTGCGGTCGGCGCTGTCGGCTTGAGGTTGCCTTCGAGAAAGTCGCAGAGGTTCTGGGCGATCTGCTGGTGGTAGCTGCGTTCTATCTGCGGGCGCAGGCGGCGTATTTCGCGCATGCTGTCGAAAAACAGCGTTTGCAGTCGATTGTTCTCGGCTTTTTCCGCGCATTCGAACAGGGTGTCGTCGACTTGGCTGAATACTCCATTGAGATTTTCGGCGAGACGATTCATGCCCAGCTTGCGGCAACTCTGTGCCAGATCGCTGAAACGCGGTTGAATGCCACGGCTGGCCAGGGTGTTGCTGGGGTGGAGGTTATCCTTGGGGGTGTCCCGGGTACTCATGGACGTTCCTGTTGAAAGCCTGGTGCTAACGGGGCTGCGATGGCTGTAATCGTTAGCAAGGTATAGCAGTCAGCTATGTGCCTGCAAAGCATTGTCACAAAAGCAATTTAAGGGGTTGACAGCGCGTCGTGGAAACGTAAAATGGCGCGCCTCAGATACGGGAAACGGCCTAGGTCGACGCCGGTAGACGAGAATTTAGAAGTACTTAGTTCCGCGATAGCTCAGTCGGTAGAGCAAATGACTGTTAATCATTGGGTCCCAGGTTCGAGTCCTGGTCGCGGAGCCAACTTCTAACCGGGGTATAGCGCAGTCCGGTAGCGCGCCTGCTTTGGGAGCAGGATGTCGGGAGTTCGAATCCCCCTACCCCGACCATTTTCGGGTCGTTAGCTCAGTTGGTAGAGCAGTTGGCTTTTAACCAATTGGTCGTAGGTTCGAATCCTACACGACCCACCATTTCAAGTTCGCTTGAATGATAAAAACCCGCCTGGTGCGGGTTTTTTATTGCCTGCGATTTGTGCATTTCCATCGTGCGGCGGTGTTTGGGGGAGTGATCCTATGTCCCTTCACAAGCCCGAACGTCCTAAGCGCTCGTGGGGGCGTTCCGTGACCTCGGGGCGAGTTTTGGCTTTGCGCCAGGCCATAGCCGGGCAGTCTGGCCCGCGGGGCGCGCATCCTACGAGCCGTGCGTTGCGTATGGTTCCGTAGCTCGAATAAGCGTCAGCGCAATCCGGGTTGGATTTCCGGATTGCGCCGTTTTATCAGGCTTTAGCGGGTAGCCCTTCAACAGCCTGTTAGTGCAGCTTGAGCCGCGGCTCGGTGCTGCGGCCAATGCGTCCGCCGATCATCAGCAGCAGGGTGCGCACCATGCCGTACAGGGCGATCTGGTGCATGCGGTAAAGCGACACGTAGAACATCCTTGCGAGCCAGCCTTCGAGCATCACGCTGCCGGTCAGGTTGCCCATCAGGTTGCCGACCGCCGAAAAGCTCGACAGCGAAATCAGCGAGCCGTAATCGCGATAGCGGTATTCCGGCAGCGGCTGGCCGGCGATACGCAACTTCAGGGATTTAGCCAGCAGCGACGCTTGCTGGTGCGCGGCCTGGGCGCGTGGCGGGACATTGCGGCCTTCCGCGCCGGGTTGCGGGCAGGCGGCGCAGTCGCCAAAGGCGAAAATATTGTCGTCGCGGGTGGTTTGCAGGGTCGGCCGCACCTGCAGTTGATTGATGCGGTTGCTTTCCAGGCCGTCCAGATCCTTGAGAAACGCCGGTGCGCGGATCCCCGCGGCCCAGACTTTCAGGCTGGCGGGAGTGCTCTGGCCTTGCGCGGTTTGCAGTGCGTCGCGGGTCACCTCGCTCACCGCGGCGCCGGTCAGCACCCTGACCCCGAGTTTTTCCAGGGTTTTATGCACCGGCAGGCCGATGCGTTCGGGCAGAGCGGGCAGTACCCGTGGCCCCGCTTCGATCAAGGTGATACGCATATTCTCCGGGCGGATACCATCCAGGCCGTAGGCGGCCAACTCATGGGCGGCGTGGTGCAGTTCGGCCGCCAATTCCACGCCGGTGGCGCCTGCGCCGACAATCGCCACGTCGATCCGCTCGGTGCTGTCGGTTTGCTTGGCATGGGCGCGCAGATAGTGGCTGAGCAACTGGCGATGGAAGCGCTCGGCTTGCTCGCGGGTATCGAGAAACAGGCAATGTTCGGCCGCGCCGGGGGTGCCGAAATCATTGGTGGTGCTGCCGACGGCGATGACCAGGCTGTCGTAGCCCAGCTCGCGCTCGGGCATCAGCAGTTCGCCGTCTTCGTCGTAGGTGGCCGCCAGGACGATGCACTTCGCCGCGCGGTTGAGGCCGGACATGCAACCGAGTTGGAACTCGAAATGATTCCACTTGGCTTGGGCCACATAGTTCAGCTCATCTTCCGAGGAGTTGAGCGAGCCGGCGGCCACTTCGTGCAGCAGCGGTTTCCAGATATGCGTCAGGTTGGCGTCGACCAGGGTGATATGCGCTTGGCGCCGTTTACCCAGGGTTCTACCCAGGCGGGTAGCAAGCTCCAGGCCGCCGGCGCCGCCGCCGACAATCACTATTCGATGGGACATGGGACATTCTCGCAAGGTTTGAAAAATGCGCGGCGAGTGTCGGGGCGAGCGCGAAGCAGCTCATAGCACCAGGCGACTCAGAAGACGGCTCAGCAGGCCCAGGCCGATTACGGTAAGCAGGATGATCAGCAATAGGCGCCATACTCTGAAGGGTTGACGCTCGACTTGATGCTGCGGGGCACTCAGATATTGATCGACGCGTTTTTGGTCGTCTGGGCTCAGGCGGCTGGACATGCATACCTCGTTAGATCGGCTCAGTGGCGTTACCGTCCAGCTGTGCCGTGAATGCGGGCTATTCTAGCCGCGGGCTCGATGGGGGCTCAACGCGTAGGTCGTCATTCAGACGAATAATGGCGCGTTACTGGCCGGATGCTTGTGTGTGCGGGTATCGATCAGCTGTAGCGCGCAGTCGTCGTCATCATAGACTGATGCCGACATCGAAGAGCACGCTGCGGCCGAGATTGTTGCGCAGAAACGCCGGAGCGTCCGGGTGGGCGAAGAGCACGCGGGCGAACGTCGGGCCGACCAACGACAGCGAACGCCAGCCTTGGCGCAAGTACTCGGTGGGTGGTGGGAAGTGGCTATTGAAGTCCGGTACCGCGCGCTTCAAGCTGACGAAGGCCAGCAAATCCAGCTCGCCCGGATCGAGGCCGCGCTCCAGATAGTTGTGGGATTTTTTGCGCAGGGTCGGCGCCAGGCGAGCTTGTAGTTCGGCCGCGCCAATACGCTTGGGTCTGGTTTCGCGGCGCACCAGTTGGCTGAGTGAGAAGGCGCTACGACGGCGGTCCAGCTCGGCGCGCCATTCATCGTTCAGGCGGCGGCCTTGGTCCAGTACGAAAAAAACCTCGAAATTGGCTTCGCGGAACAGCACATCCGGCGGTTCTTGTCCGGATGCGCTGAACTCGTCGAGGTGGTGTCTGACATTCAAGGCTTGCAGAAGGCGCTGGCATACCCAACGCTCACGCTCCCACTTGCGGGCATTGGAGAGAAACGCATTGGCCTGTTCGGCCTGGTGCGTCAATAGACGCAGGTAGTCTGAATCGTCCATGAGGTTAGCTTAGCCTGCGCGCTTGAGCGGCTGGAAGTCCGGGCTAAAGGTTTTTTGCGGCGACTACTCGTTCGTTGCGCGGCGCTTGGCGATACTACATTCGGTCGCTGGTCATGAGGTTGTTCGGCGAAGCTTGCGGATAGGCTGGCGCTCAATAGGGGTAAGCAATGATCGCGGCACAATTACTCTCGCCCACCAGTCAGGCCGCCGGCTGGCTGCTGTATGCGCCTTTGTTGCTATGGGCGTTTTGGCGCGCGCCCTGGTTGGAGTTGTTCAGCGATCTGCGCCGTCAGCATCTGCTGTTCGGCACCGTGGTGGCGCTGTTTCTCCTGTGGCTGGTGCGTCGCGATTTCGCTTCAGGGCTGTCCTACCACCTGATCGGCATGACAGCGGTGACCTTGCTGCTGGATTGGCCGCTGGCGATAGTTGCGGGCTTCGTCGCGCAGCTCGGCATGGTGCTGCTCGGTCGTCAGGACTGGGCCGCTATCGGGGTCAATGGCGTGCTGCTGGTGTTGATTCCGGTAGCGGTCACCGAGGCGTGTGCATTGCGGGTTGAGCGCTTGCAGCCGCGAAATCTGTTCGTCTATATCTTTTTTTGCGGCTTTTTCCCGGCGGCGCTGGCGGCATTGCTTTTCGTTCTTGCGGGGCTGGGAATCTTATGGGCCGACGGGCTCTTCCCCATGCCGCCCTGGCTCGGGGATTTCGTCGGCTACCTGTGGTTGGTGATATTCCCCGAGGCGTTTATCAACGGCATGCTGGTGACCGCGCTCGTGGTGTTCTACCCGGATTGGTTGGAAACCTTCAATCGCAGCCGCTATCTGGCCGCGCCCTGGAAGGATGGCGATAAACCTCAGTGATGATGGATGCATGCGCGACTCCATTCATAACGCTGGCTTGATCCAGATCAAACCGCGGTGCTGACGGTCAGGCACGCTTACCGTTGTATTGATTCGCCGGAGGGATGTTATGGGTGTGCACGAGTGGGCCAGACATGAGGTCGAGCAGAGCTTGCGGCGGGCAAGTGAGCAGGGTTTTGAGCCAGGGCTCGTTTTGCGCGCCTTGCTCAGCGCAGTGGTGCAGCGCAGCAGTTGCGAGCGCGAGGTGGCGGATCTGGCTGCCGAATTGCAATTTCTCGCGGAGAATCTCGACGATCAGCGCGACTATGGATTTATGCGACCGTAGCGGCTATCTGGTCAGGTAAACACAGCTCCGTAGCCGGATAAGCCTTGGCGCAATCCGGGTAGCCTAATCCCGGATTGCGCCAAGGCTTATCCGGGATCCACGGAACGAGGGCACGGTACTTGGTTGGCCGGTAGGTTGGGCTGAGTTCCGCGAAGCCCAACACAGCGATCGGGGTACTCCCCGTTGGGCTTCGCAAGCTCAGCGCCAACCTACGCAGCCTCGTAGTCCGGATGAAATCCGGGGAAGTGTATGGCCGCATAGATTGCTAGCGGATTGCATCCGGGATCTACAAAAGCGCTCAGTGCTGGCGCGGCGGCAGATCGCTGGAGAACAGTTCGTCTTCCACTTCATTGCCGGGGATGGCGTGCTCTTCCGACGCCCATGCACCCAGGTCGATCAGCTTGCAGCGTTCGGAGCAAAAGGGCCGGTTGGGGCTCTGCGGGCCCCATTCGACGGGCGCGCTGCAGGTCGGGCATTTCACTAGGGTGGGTTGGCTCATGGCTGGCCTCCGCATAACGTCAGATAAAATTGATGCAGTCGTTCGACTTCGGCGTCCAGGTGTTGCAGGTCTTTGTCGTTGAGCAATACATCGTCCGCATGCCGCAAGCGCTCTTCGCGGCTGGCTTGAGTCTGCATAATCGCCTGCACTTGCTCCGCTGGGCTATTGTCGCGCAGCGTGGTGCGTTGCAACTGCAGTTCGGTCGGCGCATCGACCACCAGCACGCGTTGGGTCAATTTGTACTGGCCGGACTCGATCAGCAGAGGCGAAACCAGGATGGCATAGGGCGATTGCGCCCGCGCCAGATTCGCCATGATTTCCTCGCCGATCAACGGGTGCAGTAGCGACTCGAGCCAGCGGCGCTCTTTGGCATTTTCGAAAATCAGGCGACGTAGCGCGCTACGATCCAGCTGGCCGTCCGCTTGCAATACGCCCGGGCCGAAATGCTCGACGATTTTCGCCAGCGCAGGTTTACCGGGCTCAACCACCCAGCGCGCCGCGTGATCGGCATCCACCACATGCACGCCGCGTTCGATAAAGCATTGCGCGACCGCGCTTTTACCGCTGCCAATGCCGCCGGTAAGGCCAAGAATCCAGGGTTTTGTCATCAACTCGCCGCTCGTTGGGCTATGAACGAGCGGCGATTGTAGTGCAGTCGTCCGCTTGCTGGCGAACGTCCCGGGTGCTCAGTGCCGCGGGATATGGCCTGTCCAGTTCTTGGTGAGCTTACCGGAGGCCGGCAAACTGCAAGTAGCTGCCGGTGATCTGATCGCCCCAGAGTAGGGCGATCCAGCCTGCCACCGCGAGGTAAGGCCCGAACGGTATCGGCGTGCTGGTTTCCGCGTTACGCAGACGCAGCATAAGCAGTCCGAGCACTGCGCCAACCAGTGACGACAGCAGTATCGTCAGCGGCAACACCTGCCAACCGCCCCAGGCACCGAGCATGGCCAGCAGCTTGAAGTCGCCAAAGCCCATGCCCTCCTTGCCGGTAACGAGCTTGAACAGCCAATACACCGACCACAGGCTCAAATAACCGGCAATCGCCCCCCAAAGTGCATCTTCCAGGCTGGTATACAGGCCGAAGTAATTGGCGATCAGGCCAAGCCACAGCAGTGGCAATACCAATACATCGGGCAGCAGTTGATGGTCGGCGTCGATCAAACTCATCGCCAGCAAACCCCAGGTCAGCAGCAACATCCCGCCCGCCTGCCAGCCAAAACCGAAATGCCAGGCGATATAAGCAGAGAGCAGGCCGCAACTCAGTTCTACTAAGGGGTAACGCTTGCTGATCGGGGTTTTGCAGTTGGAGCATTTACCGCGCAGGAACAGATAGCTGATAACCGGGATATTTTCCCAGGGCTTTATCTCGTGGCCGCATTGCGGACATGTCGAATTTGGTAATACCAGATTAAAGGTTTCCCCGCGTGGCTCCGCAGGCAGCTCAAGCACTTCGCGGGCCTGCTCGCGCCAGTCGCGCTGCATCATCTTGGGCAGGCGATAGATGACTACGTTGAGGAAGCTGCCGATCAATAAACCCAAAACCAGGCAGGAAAAAACGAAGGCCGGCAAATTGCCGGCCAGAATGTCTAAAACCATAGGTTAACCAACCACCGAACCCAGTTGGAAAATAGGCAGGTACATCGCGACGATTAAGCCGCCGACCAATATACCCAATACCGACATAATGAGGGGCTCCATTAAGGTCGTGAGGTTATCGACTGCATTGTCAACCTCATCTTCATAATAGCCTGCGACCTTATCCAGCATTTCATCCAATGAACCGGACTCTTCCCCAATGGCGGTCATCTGTATGGCCATGCTGGGAAAGATGCCCGTTGTGCGCATCGAAAAATTTAACTGGCTACCGGAAGACACGTCGGTGCGAATTTTTTGTACGGCGTTTCTGAATACCACATTGCCAGTGGCCCCGGAAACAGAGTCGAGCGCTTCGACCAACGGCACCCCAGCAGCAAAGGTGGTGGCCAGCGTGCGTGCATAACGTGCCACCACGGCCTTGTAGAGGATGTCGCCGACAATCGGAGCTTTAAGCAGCGTGCGGTCCAAAAAATCGCGAAATTTTTCCGAGCGTTTATGAGCTTCTTTGAAACTGAAGGCAATCACGAAAAGCGCGCCGATAAACATGAACCACCATTCTTGAAGGCCGCGCGACATATTGACGACCACTTGCGTAAAGGCCGGTAGCTCGGCGCCAAAGCCGGCAAAAACGCTTTCGAATTGCGGTACTACCTTGATCAGCAAAATGGCGGTTACGATGATGGCCACGACTATCACCGAGATGGGATAGGTCATGGCTTTTTTGATCTTGGCCTTGAGAGCTTCGGTTTTCTCTTTATAGGTGGCAACGCGATCCAGTAGCGTTTCCAGGGCGCCGGACTGTTCGCCGGAGTCGACCAGGTTGCAATACAGGTCGTCGAAATACTCGGGTTTTTTGCGCAAGGAGGCAGCGAAACTATTACCGGCCGCCACCTCCTGCTTCACCTCGTCGATCAGCTTGCGCATATTGGGGTTTTCAAACCCCTCGCCAATGATGTCGAAGGATTGCAGCAACGGCACCCCGGCTTTCATCATGGTCGCCATCTGCCGAGTGAACAGTGCGATATCCAGGGGTTTGATCTTTTTGCCGGCACTAAATAGCGACGCTGGCTTTTTGCGGACCTTGAGCGGGTTTATGCCCTGCTTGCGCAATTGCGCCTTGATCAGAGCTGGATTCTGCCCGGTCAACTCGCCTTTGATCTTGCCGCCTTTTTTATCGGTGCCTTCCCAGACGAATACGCTGGTTTTTATAGCTTTGGCCGCCATGGGTTAATCCTTGGTCACACGGTTGACTTCTTCGAGGCTGGTAATGCCCTGCATGGCCTTGAGCAATGCCGAGGTGCGCAGATCATTAAAGCCGTCTTTACGCATTTGCATTGAAATATCAATGGAATTGCCTTCTTCCATGATAATCCGTTGCAGGGCTGGCGTGTTTTTAACCACTTCATAAATCCCGACACGGCCTTTGTAACCGCCGTTACAATTTTCGCAGCCGACCGGGCCATAAATCTTGAAGGTGCCGATTTTATTTTCCGGGAAGCCTTCCTCCAGCAGCGCCTCGCGCGGTATCTGCACTTCTTTCTTGCAACTGCATAGCTTGCGCGCCAGACGTTGCGCGATAATCAAGTTGACCGAGGTGGCGATATTGAACGAAGGCACGCCCATATTGCGTAAGCGGGTAAGGGTTTCCGCGGCGCTGTTGGTGTGCAGCGTCGACATCACCATATGGCCCGTTTGCGCGGCCTTGATCGCAATGGAGGCGGTATCCAGGTCGCGAATCTCGCCGACCATAATGATGTCCGGGTCCTGACGCAGGAAAGACTTAAGCGCTGCGGTGAAGTCCATGCCCTGCTTGGGGTTGACGTTGACCTGGTTGATGCCCTCCAGGTTGATCTCCACCGGGTCTTCGGCGGTCGAGATATTCACGTCGACGGTATTGAGGATATTCAGGCCGGTATAGAGCGATACGGTCTTGCCGGAACCGGTAGGGCCGGTCACCAGAATCATGCCCTGGGGTTGCTTCAGGGCGTTCATATACAACTCTTTTTGCGACTCCTCATAGCCCAGGGCGTCGATACCCATTTGCGCACTCGAGGGGTCGAGAATCCGCATCACGATTTTCTCGCCCCATAATGTGGGGCAACTGCTGACGCGAAAGTCGATTGACTTGCTCTTCGAGATACGCATCTTGATCCGACCATCCTGCGGCTTGCGCCGTTCGGAAATATCCAGGCTGGCCATAACCTTGAGGCGGGCGGAAATACGCGGCGCCAGTTGGATCGGCGGTTTGGCGATCTCGCGCAGGATGCCATCGGTACGAAAGCGTACCCGATAGGTTTTTTCATAGGGCTCGAAGTGCAGGTCGGACGAACCGGATTTGATCGCATCCAACAGCATCTTATTGACGAAACGTACGACCGGGGCATCGTCCGCCGAGTTGGCTTCGGCATTGTCCTGGCTGTCGTCATCGACCGCCTGAATATCGACCCCGTCCAGGTCGACATCGCCGAGCTCCTCCATGCCGCTGGCGCCGGTATCGAAAAATTTCTCGATAGCGTCGCCCAGCTTGTCATCCTCGACCAGTAGGGGTTCGGTGGTCAGGCCGGTGGAAAACTGGATATCGGTTACCGCCTGGTGATTGGTGGGGTCTGATACTCCGACAAAGAGTTTGTTGCCTCTACGGTAAAGCGGGATAACGCGATGCTGCCGAATCAGCTTTTCGCTGATTACATCTCGGGGCTGGCTTTCCTTGTCAATAGCGCCGAGGTCGCAGAAGGGCAGGCCGAATTGCTCCGCCGCAATTTCCGCGATGGCGCGGCTGCTGGCCAGTTTGTTTTGTACCAGATAGGAAACCAGCGGAATTTTATTGCGCAGCGCCTGGGCATGGGCCTGCGCAGCGGCGTTATCGCTAAGTAGCTCGGCGTTGACCAGCTGCCGAGCCAGGCCTGACAAATTAGGTGCGTCGCTCATATAAAGGGGCTTATCACGGGATGAGAGTCCTAATCTTATAGCGTAAAACCACAGGTAGCCCAAGCCTCGTCAGAGTGGGTGACAAAAAATGGCAGATGCTGCCATGTCGTGTGGCTATGCGACGTGGAAAGATGCTGATTCTGGCCTGTTCTTGAGGGTTTGGCTTGTTGGCATGGCAAATGCTTTGGTACATGCAGGTCGCTGACCTTAACCACAATAGGAGCTTGTCCATGAAGTCTCTCAAGAAGCAAAAAGGTTTTACTCTGATCGAACTGATGATCGTGGTTGCAATTATCGGTATTCTTGCTGCTATCGCCATTCCGCAGTTCAACGAGTACCGCGCTAAGGCGAATGACTCTGCTGCAAAAGCAGACACTAAAAATATGATTACCGTCATGTCGGCAGCAATGATCTGATTTCTAGGAGAATAGAATATGAATAAGCAAATTATTGCAGCGTTACTGGCGGCCGGTTTTAGCCTTTCTTCAGGCGTGGTTAGCGCCGTTGAGGCTTTCGAGGGCAATGTTACAGTGGCGGCAGCTGACTGTGCTCTGCTTGCTGAGTCAGTAACCTTGGGCGTTTCGGCGAATGTTGTTGGTGCCTACGATTGTAGTGAGGAAAACAACCTCGTTAAGGTGGCTGCATGCAGTTCTGGCGGCAGTCGTCAGCAAGGTGTCGCTTGTAACTTCATTCTTGATGAAAACGACCAGCCGACTGAGGCGCTTCCAGAGGGTTGTGAAGCGCAGGGTGGATTCTCCACTATCCCCGACTATAAGGCTTTCTATACTTCCAGTGCGGGCGGGGTGATGCAGGAGAAGCAGCTTGGTACTCGTTGTACTGATACATCGATTGTCGGTATTGACGGTTTTTGAGTAAATGGGGGCGGAATCGATTTAACTGCTAACCTTCGCTGTCGTGGGGCGAACAAAATAAACCGATTCTGGCCCTTGGCTCTCTTCTAGGGGTAAATAGATGAGAGCCGATTTAATATTTTATCGTCTAGTTAATAAGGAGTGATTCCGCGATAGGTCGTTTTAGATAGCCCGATAAACTCCTGATTGGTCGCTTATGCTGTATGTATCTGACTTTGTAGCCGGGCTTCGCTTGGCTTTGCGTGCTCGCTATCTATGGTTGGCGAGTTGTTCGTTGATGGTTTTGGCGTTGGCCTCGCTTTTGGCTGCCCAGTTCAGTGGTCGTCAGCCCGCCACTGTGGCGTTGGATGTCGGCCTATCGGTAATGCGCCTCCTATTGCCTCTAGTGTTGGTGTTGATGACTCAGGAGTTGCTCTCCCGTGAGTTCGATCGACGCTATTTTCTGAACTCCCTGACCTATCCGCGCCCGCGCTATAGCTTATTCCTGGGTCGTTTTCTTGCCGTCGCCGCTTTGACTCTTGGTCTGCTGCTGGCGATGGCGATTTTGCTGGCGATTTTGGCCTGGTCGGTTAGCCAGGGGTTCGCGCAGGGTACGCCGATTGCTCTGGGGTATCACTATCTAGTCACCATCGTTTTTGTTGGGGTGGATCTGCTGCTGCTTATTGCGCTGGCATGCTTGTTGGCTGTCGTCGCTTCGACTCCCAGTTTTGTATTGGTCGGTACTTTCGGTTTTATGCTGGTGGCGCGTTCCTTTGCTGCCATTGTCGAGTTGCTCACCCGTAATGCTTTGGTGGTTGGCGATGCCGATAGCTATCGTGCGGGTGTTGGTCTGCTGAGTTATCTGTTACCGGATTTAGGTGCGCTCGATGTGCGCATGGTGGCGCTCTACGGCAAGATGAACTTCCTGCCCGCAGATTGGTCTTGGCTGCTGCTGTCCAGTCTGGCTTACGTGATCGCCTTGTTGGCGCTTGGGGTTTGGGCGTTGCAGCGTAAGCGGTTTGCCTGATATGCGTGCCCGTCACATTGCCTTGCTGCTGGCTCTGTTGAGTTTTGCCGTGTTTGCGGGCATCGCCTTCTGGCGCGCCCAGCAGCCATTGTCGATTGAGCAGGTGCAGATAAAGGGTCGTGTGGTGATATCGGCACCTATTCTGCTGGCGCTTTACGGGGGGGATCGCTTCTTGGCCTCTGATCTGGAGGCCATGCGTCTGGCTGCCACCGGTATGGATGACGGGCAGAGTGATGTCAGCTATCTGGTTCGTGCCCAGCAGGTGGTTGCGCAACTGAATGCCTGTCATGAGGACAACTACTACCTGGCTAACGGTTTGCTCACCTGGGGTGGTGCGGTTAGCGAGGGTAATAAGGTATTGAGTGCTGCGGTGCAGTGTCGTACCTGGGATTACATTCCGGCTTTTTTCTATGGTGTCAATCTGGCGTTCTTTCAGCGCAATATCAGTGAGGCGCGACACGTGCTTGAGTTAGGTGCGCAGCGCTCTCCTGAAAATGCCGCCGCCCTGCGAAAGCTGGCGGTGGTGCTGCAAGCGGATGCATTCGCCGACGAGAAGCTTGCCATGAATTACCTGATCCAACAGCGTGATGCCGCCAGCGATCCGAAACTGCAGCAGATGCTGGGCAAGCGGGTGGTGCGCCTGCAAGGCCTGGTCGTCCTGCGTGAAGCGCAGCGCCGTTTCGAGACGAGCAACGGCTCGCTTACTGCTCTTGAGCAACTGGTCGAATCCGGTCTGTTACCGGCCTTGCCGGTTGATCCGCTCCGTCTCGGCTACGAGTTGAAAGATGGCCGCATTATCCTGAAGAAAATGAAAATCGCCGGTATGGAGGAGCAACCTTGAGTGCGGCCCTGGAATTTCACGGCGTCAGCAAGACCTTCAAGGCTAAGGGCAGGACCGTCCAGGCGCTGTGCGATGTCAGCTTCAGTCTGAGCGAGGGCGAGGTCTTTGGTTTCGTCGGCCCCAATGGTGCTGGCAAGTCCACCACCATCAAGGTGATGCTCGATCTGATCAATGACTACTCCGGCGAGGTGACGCTTTACGGCATCTCGTCGCGCGATCCCAAATCGCGTGAAGGCATTGCTTACGTTCCGGAAATCCCTGCGTTGTACGAGCAATTCACGCCGCTGGAAATCCTGCGCATGGCGTTGTCCATGTACGGCATCAAGCGCAAGGATGCCGATGCCTGGTGCATGCACTGGCTGGAGCGTTTCTCTGTCGATATGAACGCTAAGCGGCGTGTCCGCGAGTTATCCAAAGGTAACGTACAGCGCGTGGCTTTGGCCCATGCCATGGTGGTGCAGCCCAAGTTGCTGGTGCTGGACGAGCCGCTGTCCGGCCTCGATCCAGTGGGGCGCAAGGATGTGGTGGATATCCTTAATGAGTACAAGGGTCAGGGCGGGGCGATCTTCTTTACCTCCCATGTGCTGCACGATGTCGAGCGTATCGCCGATCGCTTTGGCTTTATCAACAAGGGCGAGCTGCTGACCGTGCGCTCGCCGCGCGAGCTGGCCGCCGAGCGTGCCGACCAGATGATTGTGCGCTTCAATGCCGCGCATGCTATCGGGCCGGGCGCGCGCCAGTTGCGCGAAGGCGAGTATGAGTGCGAGGTCAGCCAGCAGGCGCTGCCAGCCTTTATCGCTCAGCTCAATGCGGCTGGTGGGCATCTATTGACGGTGAAGCCGGCGGTCTCGCTGGAAACCGTGTTCTTCAATATCCTCGATCAGGCAGGCGCCCATAAGCAGCCGGCCTGATTGCCCGGTTGTCTGTCGTGGGCTAGGAGTAGGTAGGGCCAGCTTGCTGTGGTCGGCGTCCCGGCGACAAGCCAGGCAGCACATCGCCAGCAAGGACTAGGCGTCCCCCTGGCTCCTACAGGATATGAAAGTCTTACAAACTCAACCGCATCGACAAATCCACCGCCTTCACATCCTTGGTCAGCGTCCCGATCGAAATATAATCCACCCCGGTCTCGGCGATAGCGCGCAAGGTGCTTTCGTTGATCCCTCCCGAGGCTTCGAGTTTGGCGCGGCCTTGGGTGATGGAAACGGCTTGGCGCATTTCGTCTTGGCTGAGTTCGTCGAGCATGACGATATCGGCGCCGGCTTCCAGGGCTTGTCTTAGTTCTTCCAGGCTTTCCACTTCTACCTCCACCGGCTTTCCGGGGGCGATGCGGTGGGCGGCTTGTACGGCTGCGGCGATGCCGCCGCAGGCGGCGATGTGGTTTTCCTTGATCAGGAAGGCATCAAAGAGGCCGATGCGGTGGTTGTGGCAGCCGCCTTGGGTGACCGCGTATTTTTGCGCCAGGCGCAGGCCGGGTAGGGTCTTGCGGGTGTCGAGCAGTTTGACCGCTGTGCCTTGCACCAGGTCCGCGTAGTGTTGGCAGCGGGTGGCGACGGCCGACAGGGTTTGCAGAAAGTTCAGCGCGCTGCGTTCGCCGCTTAGCAGGGCGCGGGCCGGGCCTTCGAGGTGAAATAGAGCTTGGTTGGGGCTTGCCCGTTCGCCGTCGCGTACTTGCCAATGCACGGCGACACGCGGGTCGAGCTGGCGGAATACCGCGTCGACCCAAGAGGTGCCGCAGATAACCGCCGATTCGCGGGTGATCACCGTGGCATGGGCCATGCGTTCGGCGGGAATCAGCTGCGCGGTGATATCGCCGCTACCGATATCTTCGGCCAGAGCGCGGCGCGCGTTGGCTTCGATTTCGGCGGTGAGATCGGCGAGGGTAAGGTTCGGCATAACGGGCTCCGCTCATCTGGTTGCGCGATTATAGGGGGAGTGGGCGGTCGATGCAGCGAGATTGCACATCGCTCATTCGGGCGGGGCCATTAACAGGTCGTGAGAATGCTAGGCGAGACAGGCAAGGCAGATGCTGGGAATTTTTTACAGACTTGGCGGTCACTGACCAAGCCGTTGGTAGGGTTGGTCGCCATATCTGTGACCTGTGTCATATCTGGATAAAAAGCTGGCTTGGTGTGCGTAGGCGCATCCCTATAATGGCTTTACATTTAGCTCCAAATATTGACGCCATGTCTTTGACGTTACGGATGACGCCCAGTTGACCAATGCAGGCGAAGTTGCCCAAGAGGGCTAGTCTTGCAGGAGACTCGTAATGAAGAACGATGCGAATGTGGTGCCGCTGACCAAGGTCGCACCTGAACAATCGCCCACTTCGTCGGTAGGAAGGTTACCTGTGGCGCTCATTCAAGTGCGCGATAAAGCCGCGCAACAACTCAAGCAGTCGTTGCAGGCGATGTTCGACAACGCCGACGATACGCTGTTCGAGATGGCGGATCGGTCGACCAGCAACGCCGAGCAGAACGCATTTTTCGAAGCCATGCGCGACTTGCGCTTGAAGCGCAAAAATATCGAACGGGGGTTTCTGCAAAAGATTTTCGAATCCTTCGGTGCGCTCAATCAATACGAAATCGGTAAACCACCGCCCTTGGATGCGGTGTCGTTCGAGAGTTTGGCGCTGGTGCAGAACGATGCCCTGGAAGAGTCGGTAGCGGTCGATGCCATGGTCGCCAGGGTCATGAGCCGCGACAGCATGGCGCTCAGCCATTTGACTCTGCGCCTCAATGCGATGATCACCAAGAAGCTCGACGACAAGAGCAATCCGCTGGGGCCGGTTCCGCTCTGCGAATTTTTTATGGATGCCTGCAGCAGCTTGGGTGTGGAGATCAAGGTCAAGCTGATCATCCTCAAGCTGTTCGAAAAATATGTGCTGAGCGATCTCGACCAGCTCTATGCCAATGCCAACCAAGGGCTGGTCGCCGCAGGGGTATTGCCCGAACTGAAATCGACGCCGGCAAGACGCAACCCCAATCGGCCGGGTGCGCGCGCATCCCACGAGTCGCGCGAGGCGTCCTCCGCGCCAGGCATGAGCAATGGCGAGTATGCCGGCGATGACGTGCAGGAAGTCTTCGGGGCGTTGCAGGAACTGCTGTCGCAAGTACGCGGCAGTGCGTTACCGCGCAGAGAGCAGCCCGTCGGGGCGATGCCGATTTCCAGTAACGACCTGATGCGCTTGCTATCGCATATGCAGCAACGCGCACCGGCTCAGCCAGGAGCCGATTTCGACTTGCGCGAACAGCTCGAGCAGTTGCTCGGGCGTGCCAGCGCCAAAAGCGGCAAGGCGCGGGTGGTCGGCGAGGTTGACGAGGATGTGATCAATCTGGTGTCGATGTTGTTCGAGTTCATTCTCGACGACCGCACCTTGCCCGATTCGCTGAAAGCGCTGATCGGGCGTATGCAGATTCCCATGCTGAAAGTGGCGGTGCTGGACAAGACCTTTTTCAGTCGGGGCAGTCATCCCGCGCGCCGTCTGCTCAACGAAATCGCCACCGCCGCGCTCGGTTGGGGCGATCAGGACGACGTTCAGCGCGATAACCTGTTCCAGCAAATCGAGCAGGTGGTGCAGCGTCTGCTCAATGACTTTGTCGATGATCCGGTGATTTTTTCCGAATTGCTGGCCGATTTCATGGCCTTTACCGGCGACGAGCGGCGTCGCAGCGAGTTGCTCGAACAGCGCACCCGCGATGCCGAAGAGGGCAGCGCCAAAGCCGAATTGGCACGGCGCCAGGTCGAACAGGCATTGAACGAGCGCCTGTTGGGCAAAACGTTGCCCGAGGTGGTGGTGCGCTTGCTGCAGGAAGCCTGGAGCAAGGTGCTGATGCTCAGTTGCCTCAAGCACGGGGCCGAATCGCCGGAGTGGCAGGCGGCGATCGCCACCATGGACGACTTGATCTGGAGCGTCGAACCTCACGACGACCCGGAAGCGCGGATGCGCTTGTTGGAGTTGGTGCCTGGCTTGCTCAAGGCGCTGCGTGAAGGCATGGCCAGTGCGGCCTTCGACCCCTTTTCCACCGGTGAATTTTTCAGCCAGTTGGAAGCCCTGCATGTGCAGGCCTTTCAGCGCTTCAAGCGGGTCACTGCAGAGCCGGAGCCAGAACCCGAAGCGGTCGCGCTGCTCGACGGTGGCGAAGACGCATCCGCCGCCGATAGCGTATTACCGCTGCTCGAACTGCCGCCGATTGAAGCGGAAGCCGAGCCGGCTATGGTCGAGGTGGTCGAAGAAATAGTCCTGGTGGCACCCGGCGAAAGCCGTAGCGCTGACACCGAGGTGGTATTGCCGGACGACGACGAAGCTTTGGCGCAGGTCGATAATCTGCGCGTCGGCAGTTGGGTGGAGTTTCAGGAGGACGAGGAGCACAAGCTGCGTTGTAAGTTGGCGGCACTTATCAAGCCGACCGGCAAGTACATCTTCGTTAACCGTACCGGGATGAAAGTCCTGGAGAAAACCCGCATGGGGCTCGCTGTGGAATTTCGTCGCGGCGCGGTCCGCCTGCTCGACGATGCCTTGCTGTTCGATCGCGCACTGGAGTCGGTGATCGGCAATCTGCGCAGGCTCAAGAACGGCTGACGATCAGCGGTGCGGGTGCTCTATATGCTCCGCACCCTCTTTGGTCGCCGAACGCGCTGGCGGCTTTGTTCTCCTCACAGCGTTAAGCCCGCCGGGCTGCTAAAGTAGGGGCTCATTCAAGGAGCCTTTATGCGGTTGGATCCCTCCAGTGGTTGGTGCGAAGGCATTCGCCACTGTCCCTCTGCCAACTTCAATGCTCGCCCGCAGGGCGAGATATCTTTGTTGGTCATCCACAACATCAGCTTGCCGCCGGGCCAGTTCGGTACCGGCAAGGTGCAAGAGTTTTTCCAGAATCGTTTAGCCGTCGACGAGCATCCGTATTTCGCCGAAATCGCCACTCTGCGGGTATCGGCGCATTTTTTCATCGAGCGCGATGGCGGCGTGACCCAGTTCGTTTCTTGCCACGAACGCGCCTGGCACGCCGGTCAATCGAGTTTTGCTGGCCGGGAGAACTGCAACGATTTTTCTGTAGGTATCGAATTGGAAGGCACCGACGAGCTGCCGTTCACCGATGCGCAATATGCGGCGTTGATCGAACTGGTGGGCATTTTACGGCGCGCCTATCCGGCGATTACCGCCGAGCGGATATGCGGGCACAGCGACATTGCGCCGACGCGCAAGACCGATCCCGGTCCGGCGTTCGACTGGGTACGTTTGCGTGCCGCGCTGACGAATAATACGAAAGAGGAGGGCGTATGAATTTCTTGGTGTTATTGCTGGTCTTGTGGGTGGAGAAGTTCTCGGCCTGGCGCAGCAAGATTCAACTCGACGGCCCTTGGCTGCGGCTGTTGGCCAGGGTTGAAAGCCACCCGGATTGCCAGGCGCGGCCTTGGCTGGCGATGGCGGTGCTGGTGCTCGCGCCATTGCTGGTGTTGGCGCTGATTCTTATCCTGCTCGAGCCGCTGGCCTATGGCTGGTTGGCATTGCCGGTTCACCTGTTGGTGGTGATTTACAGTTTGGGGCGCGGCGACCTGCTCGCCGCACTCGGGCCGTTTCGCGACAGTTGGCGGCGCGGCGATGCAGAGGCCGCCTACCTGGTGGCCCGTCGCGATCTGGCGGTGGAGGCGGCGGAGGAAGGCGCGTTGCTGCAGAGCGTGCAGGGCCATCTGGTCTGGCAAGCTTATCAAAGCTTCTTCGCGGTGATTTTCTGGTATGCCCTGCTCGGACCTTTGGCTGCGCTGGCCTATCGACTGTTGGCGCTGCTGACCGAGCATACCCAGCAGGCGGCGTTGCGCGAGCAGGCCGTGCAATGGCGGCATGCGCTCGATTGGTTGCCGGTACGGGCGCTGGCGGCCAGTTTCGCGCTGGTCGGCAATTTCGTCGGGGTCAATCGGGCGTTGCTGCACGAGTTGCTGAGCTGGGATATCGCCGCTGCGCAGTTGGTGATCAATGTGGCGCGTGCGGCCAGCGAAATCCCCGCCCCGGTGATCGGCGAAGACGGGGTGAGCAGTCTGGATAGCCTATGGCAGTTGCTGGTGCGCGCAGCGGTGCTCTGGTATGCGGTGTTTGCGTTCTGGACGTTGTTTATCTGAGGCTCTGTGCTCATTACGTGTTGCAAGCGATCCCTACAAGAGCGCGTCTTGTAGCCGAGATTGAAGAAGGGTTGAGGCTTATGCCTTGGAATCCGCGTGTAAACCTCTATTCATTCCATAACCAGGCGGCACCGCGCACGCCACTGGAGTCGCCATGCTGCGCAGGCAGCAGGCGGGTGTTGATCTGGTCGGAAAATACATAGCGCGTTAGCAACTGCGGAACCCGGGTATAGAGCAGCGGGATATTCGACAGGCCGCCGCCGAGTACTATCGCCTCCGGGTCGATCAGGTTGATCACCGAGGCCAGGCCGCGGGCCAGCTGATCGCAGTAAACCGCTAGCGCTTGTTGTGCGGTGTGATCGTTGGCATTGGCCGCCTCTACCAATGCCTGGGCCTCCAGACCCAACCCGCTGCGTGCGGCCCAGCCCGGGCCGGACAGGAAGGTTTCGATGCAGTCGTCCTGGCCGCAATAGCAGCGCCGTACGGGGCCGTCGTCGGTGCGCCGCCAGGGCAGCGGATTATGCCCCCACTCGCCGGCAATGGCATTGGGGCCGCCGAGCAAGCGGCCGTGAATCACCAACCCGCCGCCGACACCGGTGCCGAGAATCACCGCGAATACGCTCGCCGCTCCGGCGCCCGCGCCATCGGTGGCTTCCGACCAGGCCAGGCAATCGGCATCGTTCGCCAGACGTACTGGGCGTTGCAGCAAGCGTTGCATGTCACCCTGCAAATCCTTGCCGATCAGGCAGGTGGAGTTGGCGTTCTTGATCAGGCCGTGATCCGGCGAGCGGTTGCCGGGAATGCCGATGCCCACACTGCCGGTTTCATTCAGCTCGCGCTCGGCGGCTTCGATTAGTTCGGCAATCGCGGCTAGGGTTTCCGGGTAGTCGCCTTGCGGTGTTGCAACCCGCCGGCGGAGGCACTGGCGGCCGCCTTTCAGGGCGACAATCTCAATCTTAGTGCCACCCAGATCAATGCCGAGACGAAGTGGTGAGTGCATGCTTAACCTTAAGTTACAGAGATGTGCGTCGATAACCGGTATATAGGGGTGCAACGACTGGTTTCAGGCAATAGGCCATGTGTATTCGCCACGCTGATTCCAGCGACCACAGGTCGATGCATCAGCGAAGCGACGGTTGTCAGTCGTGATCCTTTGTCCGCGCTCGTCGAGCCTGTGGCGTACACCACAATAATTAAAATTGGAGACGTCCTGTGAAGACCGTGTTGTATCCGGCCATCGCGCTGATGAATCGCCTCAGCTTCGGCATGAAATTCAGCCTGATTAGCGTGTTGTTCTTCCTGCCCATGCTCGTCACCAACTTCTATCTGGTGCGCGACTCCTACCGCCAGTATGTCGCGACCCAGGCGGCCCTCGATAGCATCGATCTGCTCGGCGAAACCCTGGTGCTGCGCCGCGATCTGGAAAACTTCGCCGATCTGGTGGAAATCCACTCGGTGATCGGCCAGTCCGGCGAGGCGGGCGATCTAGAAGCGAGGCTGTTGAAACTGCAAAGCTCTCTCGCCGAAGATCTGCAGAGCCTCGCTCCTGTGGTGCAGAGCAGCGAAGAGATCGCCGAGTTCAACCAGAAACGCGATGAGCTAATCGCCGAGTTACAGGCGGTGAAGAACGAAAGCCTGCTGCAAGGCAAAATCATCTTGGCGGACAAGCTGCTGGGCAGCTCGCAAGTCTTTATCAAACTGGTCGCCGGCCAGGCCGGTCTCAGCCAGGACCGCCAAGCGGCGGTGCGCCAACTGATCGAATTGATCACCAACGTCACCCCCGCCGTCACCGCGCCTTTGAGCGAGGGGCGCGCGCTGGGTTCCTATTCTTTGGCTCAGGGCTTTCTCAATTCGGCGGCCAGCACCCAATTCGATGATTTGCTGCTGGAGCTAGAAAAGCGTCATGCGGAGTACGGCCTGAATGTTCAAGAGGTCCTGAGAGGCAGCCCTGAGGCCCGCCAGGCCTTGGAGCGTCTGGCCACCGCCAGCCAGGAATCGCTGAAGGAAAGCGGCCGGCTGTTCGAGGACAAGGTGGTGATCGCCGACAGCCTGGATACGCCTTGGATGCAGTTCTACGACGAAGTCAGCGCATCCATGGACAAGACTTATCAATTCAACGATGCGGTGTTGGTGTTGCTGGAGCAGCAACTGCGCGAGCGCCTGGAGGAAAACCGCACTCAGGTCGGGCTGCTGGTCGCCGCTTTGCTGGTGGTGTTTCTGCTGATCGTCTACCTGTATGGCGGCTTCTATGTATCCATTCGTTCGACCCTGAGCAGCCTGGGGCGGGTGATGAATCAGGTCGCGGCGGGCGATATGACCGTCGAGTGCAAGGTGCACAGCAAGGACGAACTGGGTGAGTTGGGCCTGGTGTTCAACGAAACTGTGAAGAAGATCCATCAGTTGATCGAGCGCGTCGGCCAGACCGTGGTCGAGGTCGAGCACCAGGCCGATCGGGTCGAACAGATATCCGGCGAAAGCAACCAGGCGGTGGCGGGGCAACGCAGCCAGATCGAGCAGGTCGCCACGGCGATGAACGAGATGTCCGCGACCGCCCAGGAAGTCGCCCGTAGCGCGGCCGTGGCGGTCGACAGCGCGCAGAGCGTCAATCAGGAGACCGTCAGCGGTCGCGCGCTGGTCGAGTCGCAGGTCGGTAGCATCCAGCGCCTGGCCGGCGAGATCGATCAGTCGGTCGAGGTGATCAATAAGCTGGCCAGCGACAGCGCCTCGATCAGCCAGGTACTGGACGTGATCAAAGGCATCGCCGAACAGACCAACTTGCTGGCGCTCAACGCGGCCATCGAAGCGGCACGGGCGGGCGAGCAGGGCCGCGGCTTTGCCGTGGTGGCCGACGAGGTGCGCAACCTGGCCAAGCGTACCCAACAGTCCACCGAAGAGATCGAGTCGATGATCGCCAAGTTGCAGGGCGGCGTTGGCGCCGCGGTCAAGGCGATGAGTACCAGCCATCAGATGGCCGACACCACGGTCAGCGAGTCGGGCAAGGTGCAGGTGGCACTGGAAAATATTCTCGCCGCGGTCGGCATGATCGTCGATCAGAACCAGCAGATCGCCACCGCCGCCGAGGAGCAGACCGCCGTGGCCCACGATATCGATCAGAATATCGTCGAGATCAGCCACGCCGGCGAGCGCACCGCCGAGGGCGCCAGCCATACCGAGCAGGCCAGCCGCGAGCTATCGGGTTTGGTTGCGCGCTTGAAGCAGTTGATCGGCGCATTCCGCGTTTGACGTTGCTTGCACCGACAAGGCCCGCCGCTTGGCGGGTCTTGTCGTTTTAGCCGTACACGCCGTGGGGCGGAGGGTGTAGCGCGTAGCTGACAGCCTTTTCATCCGCCAGCGCAATTGGTGGATGGATAAAGCGTCATTCACCTTACGAGGTTGCCGGAGGCACCTCGACGTCCCAGCCGAACAGCTCAGCGGCGTTGCGGCTGCTGCTGGCGGCCAATTGCTGCGGGGCGATATTCAGTAGCTCGGCCAGATTGGCGCAAATATCCGGCAGGTACTCGGGGCTGTTGCGTTGGTTGGCGTGCATCGATGGCGCCATGTCCGGGGCGTCGGTTTCCAGAACCAGCGCTTCCAGCGGCAGGCGCGCGATCACCTGGCGCAGGCGCGTGGCTTGCGGCCAGGTCGGGGCGCCGCCGAGGCCGAGTTTGAAATCGAGCTTGAGGTATTCGCGCGCCTCCTCGTAGCTGCCGGCGAAGGCGTGGATGATGCCGCCGCGTTGCGGCGCGATGCGTTTCAAGGTGGCGATGGTCGCGGCATGGGCGCGGCGCACATGGATCAGGGCCGGCAGCTCGAATTCCACGGCCAGCTCGAGCTGGGCTTCGAACAGCTGTTGCTGGCGCTCGCGGTCGAGGTCTTCGAGGAAGTAATCCAGGCCGATCTCGCCGACGGCGCAGAGCTGCGGTTGTCCGCTAAGGCGCGCCAACCAGTCGCGCAGCTCGGCGAGATGTTGCGGCCGATGTCGGTCGAGAAATACCGGGTGCAGTCCCAGGGCGGCATACAGGCGACTGTCGCTTTGCACCAGTTCCCACAGCCGTTGCCAATTACCGCGTTCCACCCCGAGTACCACCAGGCGCTGCACGCCCTGCGTTCGACAGTTGGCCAGCACCGCGGCGCGATCGGCGTCGAACTCGGGAAAGTCCAGATGGGTATGGGTGTCGATCAGCTCCATGCTCACTCCGTGCGCCGTTGCCTGAACCAGCGCGGTACGGCCTGGACGCCGGGCTGGTAATCGTCGTTTTCCACCGCGCCGAGTGCCAGTTGTAGCACCTGTTCGGCGATCTCTTCATGTTGTTGGACCATGCTGTTGACCGGTAGGGGCAGAAAATCCAGCAGCAGGTTGTCGCCGAAGGTGCCCAGCGCCATGGGATGAGGGCCATGCAGCAGGTCGCGCGCCTTGAGCGCATCGAACACGCCTTCCAGCAGGACGTAGGCGGTGGTCAGCAGCGCATCCGGCGGCTGGCCCAGGCGCTGCAACAACGCTTCCATCAATTGACGGCCACAGTCGCGGCTAAAGCTTTGCCCCTGTTCCAGCAGCGGTTCGCTGGCGCTGCCGGCCAAGGCTTGGCGAAAGCCGGCGTTACGCGCCTGGCTGATATTCAATTCCGGGCGCGCGCCGAGCAGGGCGATCTGCCGGGGTGCCGGGTGCAACAGGCTGGCGGTGAGTTGCCGGCTGGCCTCCTGGTCGTCGCTGATCACCGAGCAGAAGCGTTGCGGGTCCAGCGCCCGGTCGACGCCCACCACCGGCAAACCAGCGGCGAGCAGGCGTTGGTAGCTGTCGTCGCCCTCCGGCAGGCAGCTGGCGACGATCAGTGCGTCGCAGCGGCGGGCGCGGAACAGTTGCAGCAACTGGCGCTCGGTGTCCGGTTGGTCGTCGGAGCTGGCGATCAGCAACTGATAACCACGGGCGCGGGCGCCCTGTTCCAAGCGTTTGGCCAGGCGCGCATAACTGGGGTTTTCCAGGTCCGGGAGGATAAAACCCAGGGTGCGCGTCTGGCCGCTGCGCAAGCCGGCGGCCTGGGGGTCGGGCTGGAAGTCGTGTTGTTCGACCACCGCGCGCACCCGCGCCACCGTGGCGTCGCTGATCCGCCGTTGCGCGGCCTTGCCATTGATCACGTAGCTGGCGGTGGTGACGGAAACGCCCGCCAGGCGGGCGATATCGCTAAGTTTCACGGCGTTATTCCTGCTCGGATATGGGGTGGCCGACGGTTGGGCTTTAAGGATCACGCATTATGGCGTAACGTGCCAATCTTGTTAGGTGAAACGATTCAGCTAAAGTTGCGTCTATAGAAGTTGCGTCCATATCGGAGAGTCGATCTCCATTCCCTGGCAGCGGCTGAGGACGAAAGTCGTTAAGAACAATATCCGGCCCCGAGCCGGGACCGCAGGAGGAAGCATGCTCGAATTGACAGTGGCGCAGGTCCGCATGAACCAGCAGGCGCTGGATAAGGACGCGGCCCTGCGGTTGATCGCCGCAGCGCTGCAGCACGACGGCCGGGTCGGCGCCGGATACTTGGCCGGACTGCAAGCGCGCGAAGCCCAGGGCTCGACCTACCTCGGCCAGGGCATCGCGATTCCCCATGGCACGCCGCAAACCCGCGATCAGGTGCTCAGCACCGGCGTGTGCCTGCTGCAGTTTCCCGAAGGCGTGGAGTGGGGTGAGGGGCAGCGGGTTTATCTGGCCATCGGTATCGCCGCCAAATCCGACGAGCATTTGCATTTGCTACAGCTGCTGACCCGGGCTTTGGGCGAAGGCGATCTCAGCCAGGCGTTGCGCGAGGCACCGGATGCCGAGGCGATTCTGGCGCTGTTGCAAGGCGCGCCCCAGGCGTTGCTGCTGGACGAGCAACTGATTGGGCTGAATAGCGCCGCGGAGGATTTCGACGATCTGCTCTGGCAAGGCGCGCGCCTGCTGAAAAAGGCCGGCTGCGCTGCCGCCGGCTTCGCCAATGGCCTGGCGCAGAGCCCGCCCTTGCCGTTGGGCAACGGTCTCTGGTGGCTCAGCAGCGAGCAGGCGGTGTTGCGTCCGGGGCTGGCGTTCGTCGCCCCGGCGCAGCCGCTGCAGCATGAGGAGCAGCCGTTGACCGGGTTGTTTTGCCTGGCCAGCCTGGGCGAGGCTCACCGGCAACTGCTCGAACGTCTGTGCGACCTGCTTATCGACGGGCGCGGCGAGACCTTCAGTCGGGCGAGCTCCCCGCGTGGCGTGCTCGAAGCCCTCGGTGGCGAGGTGCCGGCGGACTGGCCGACAGTGCAGGTCGCCTTGGCCAATGCCCATGGCCTGCATGCGCGCCCGGCGAAAATCCTCAGCGAGCTCGCCCAAAACTTCGCCGGTGAGGTGCGTGTGCGTTTGAGCGAGACGCCTGGGCAGGGTGTATCGGCCAAAAGCCTGAGTAAATTGCTGGCCCTGGGCGCGCGCCGCGGACAATCGCTGACGTTCAGCGCGGAGCCGGAAATTGCCGACGAGGCGTTGGCTGCCATCGAGGCCGCGGTGCGCGCCGGCCTCGGGGAAACGGTCGAGCCCTTGCCCGTCGCGAGCGCGGTGGCGCCGGCCGAGGTCGCCGTCGCGCCGCCGCAAGCCCCCGCTGCCGGCACGCGGATTCAGGCGGTGGCCGCCGCGTCCGGTATCGCCAGCGGCCCGGCGCTGGTGCGGCGCCTACCGCCCCTGACCTACGAGCAAACCAGCCGGGACGCCGCACTCGAACGCGACCGCCTGGAGGCCGCGCTGGCGAGCGTCGAGGCGGATATCCAGCGCTTGGTCGAGGCGACCGCGGACGCTTCCGTGCGCGAGATTTTCATCACCCATCGGGCCATGCTGCGCGACCCGGCATTACGCGAGGATGTCGACTCGCGCCTTGCCCAAGGTGCGAGCGCGGAAGCCGCCTGGATCGGTGAAATCGAGATCGCGGCGCAGCAGCAGGAGGCCCTGCACGATGCTTTGCTGGCCGAGCGCGCTGCGGATTTACGCGATATCGGCCGCCGCGTGCTGGCCTCGCTCTGCGGTGTGGCAACGCCGCCCGAGCCGGACGAACCATATATTTTGGTGCTAGAAGAAGCCGCGCCCTCGGATGTTGCCCGCCTCGATCGCCGGCGTGTCGCGGGGATTCTCAGTGCCCGCGGCGGCGCCACCGCGCACAGCGCGATCATCGCCCGCGCGCTGGGCATTCCTGCGGTGGTCGGTGCCGGTGACGCGGTGCTGGCGCTGGAACAGGGCACCCTGTTGCTGCTCGATGGCGAGCGCGGCCTGCTGCGTGTGGCACCCGATGCCCAGACCTTGCAGCAGGCGCAGCGCGAGCAGCGGGCCAACCAGCTGCGCCGCGAGCGCGCCCATGCCGAACGCATGCAGGCCGCGATCACCCTCGATGGTCATGCGCTGGAAGTGGCGGCGAATATCGGCGCCAGCGGCGACATCGGCGCGGCGGTCGAACTCGGCGCCGAGGGCGTGGGCTTGCTGCGCACCGAGCTGGTGTTTATGAACCACCCGCAAGCGCCGGACCAGATCGCCCAGGAAGCCGAATACCGCAAGGTGTTCGATGCCCTGCAAGGTCGGCCGCTGGTGGTGCGCACCCTGGATGTCGGCGGCGACAAACCCTTGCCGTATTGGCCGATGCCGGCCGAGGACAATCCGTTTCTCGGCGTGCGCGGCATCCGCTTGACCTTGCAGCATCCGCAACTGCTGGAAACCCAGTTGCGCGCGCTGTTGGCAGCCGCGGACGGCAGACCGCTGCGGATCATGTTTCCGATGGTCGGCAACATCGAGGAATGGCGCGCGGCGCGGGATATGGCCCTGCGCTTGCGCGAAGAAATCCCCGTGGCGGATTTGCAACTGGGGATCATGGTCGAGGTGCCGTCGGCGGCGCTGCTGGCGCCGGTATTGGCCCGCGAGGTGGATTTCTTCAGCATCGGCACCAACGACCTGACCCAGTACACCCTGGCCATCGATCGCGGCCATCCGACCCTCTCGGTCCAGGCCGACGGCCTGCACCCGGCGGTATTGCGGCTGATCGGCATGACCGTCGAGGCCGCCCACGCCCATGGCAAGTGGGTCGGTGTGTGCGGCGAGTTGGCCGGCGATCCGTTGGCCGTTCCGCTGCTGGTGGGCCTGGGGGTGGATGAGCTAAGCGTGTCGGCGCGCTCCATCGCCCTGGTCAAGGCGCGGGTGCGCGAACTGGATTGGCGCCACAGTCAGGCCCTGGCGCAACGGGCGCTGACCCTGGAGAGCGCGGCGGCGGTGCGTGGGCTGATCGAGGAGACCTTGTGATGGCGCGGATCCTGACGTTGACCCTGAATCCGGCCCTGGACCTGACCGTAAGCCTCGACACTCTGCAACCGGGCGCGGTCAACCGCACCCTGGGAACGCGCCGCGATGCCGCCGGCAAGGGCCTGAACGTCGCCCAGGTGCTCGCCGATCTGGGTCATAGCGTCACCGTCGGCGGTTTTCTCGGCGCGGCCAACGCGGCGCCGTTCGAGGCGCTGTTCCAGCGTCGCGGGCTGATCGATGCCTTTGTCCGGGTACCTGGAGAAACGCGCAGCAATATCAAGCTGGCCGAGCGCAGTGGCCGGGTCACCGACCTCAATGGGCCGGGCCCGCTGGTCGGCGCCGAACATCAAGCGCAGTTGTTGGAACAGCTCGAGCGGATCGTCGCTGGCCACGCCGCCGTGGTGGTCGCCGGCAGCCTGCCGCAAGGGGTCAGCGTGCAGTGGTTCACGATGCTGCTGCGCCGGCTCGCGGCCCTTGGCCTGCCGCTGGTGCTGGACAGCAGCGGCGCCGCACTGCGCGCCGGTCTGGCCGCCAAGCCCTGGTTGATCAAACCCAACGAAGAAGAGTTGGCGCAGGCCTGCGAGCTGTCCAAACCATCCGACGCGGAGCTTGCCGCGGCAGTCAGTGGTGTGCGTGAACAGGGTGTCGAGCATGTGCTGCTGTCGCGCGGCGCCGCGGGCGTCAGTTGGTATGGCCCGGATATCGCCTTGCAGGCGGTGCCGCCGACGGTCGAGGTGGTCAGCACCGTGGGCGCCGGCGATTCGCTGCTGGCGGCCACCCTGCATGGCCTGCTCAGCGGTTGGCCCGCCGAACGCACATTGCGCCTGGCCACGGCGATTGCCGCCCAGGCGGTGACCCGGGTGGGCTTCGGCATCCATGACTGGGAACAGCTCGCGCGCCTGGAAGCGGGCGTGCGCATCGCACCCTTGGATTAAAACAATAATGAGGTACTTGGCATGAACCTGCTGATCGTTACGGCCTGCCCCAATGGCAGGGTTACCAGCGTGCTCAGCGCGCGGCTATTGGATGCCGCCGCCCAGCGCCTGGGCTGGTCCACCCATGTCGAAACCGCCACATCGGCCGATTCGACGGGGGTGAGCGAAGCGCAAATCGCCGCCGCCGATCTGGTGGTCGTGGTCGCGACCGGCGAGCTGTCGTTGCAGCGTTTCGTCGGCAAGCGTCTGCTGCAGTCGACGCCGGCCGAGGCCCTGGTCGATCCGCAACAGTTTCTGCGCGATGCCGCCGAGCATGCCGAAGTGCTGCAAGAGGCCGCGCCGGGCAATGCCGCTCAGCGCCCGCGGATAGTCGCCGTGACCGCCTGCCCGACCGGCGTGGCGCACACCTTTATGGCCGCCGAGGCGTTGCAGCGCGCCGCCGAGCAGATGGGCATCGAGTTGCAGGTGGAAACCCGCGGCTCGGTGGGCGCACGCAATCTGCTCGATGACGCCGCCATCGCCGCCGCCGATGTGGTGCTGCTGGCCGCCGATATCGAGGTGGACAGCGCCCGCTTCGCCGGCAAGAAGCTGTTCCGCTGCGGCACCGGCGTGGCCCTCAAACAGCCGCAGCAAACCCTCGAACGAGCGCTGTGCGAAGGCGCGCCGCTGGCTGAAGACGCCCAGGCCGGCGGTGCGGCCAGCCAATCGAGCACGAAGAGTGGGCCCTATAAGCACCTGCTCACCGGCGTGTCCTTTATGCTGCCGATGGTGGTGGCTGGCGGGCTGCTGATCGCTTTGTCGTTCGTCTTCGGCATCGAGGCGTTCAAGCAGGAGGGCAGTCTGGCCGCGGCGCTGATGCAGATCGGCGGCGAGGCGGCGTTCAAGTTGATGGTGCCGGTACTGGCCGGCTATATCGCCTATTCCATCGCCGACCGCCCCGGCCTCGCACCGGGCATGATCGGCGGCCTGCTCGCAGGCAGCCTGGGGGCGGGCTTTATCGGTGGCATCATCGCCGGTTTTCTCGCCGGCTATGCGGCGCGGGGCTTGAACCGTTGGTTGCAGTTGCCAGCCAGCGTCGAGGCGCTGAAGCCGATCCTGATCATCCCGCTGTTGGCCAGCCTGTTCACCGGCCTGACCATGATCTACGTGGTCGGCAAACCGGTGGCGGGGCTGCTCGGCGGGTTGACCGCGTTTCTCGACGGCATGGGCAGTACCAACGCGATCATGCTCGGCCTGTTGCTCGGCGCGATGATGTGCGTCGACCTCGGCGGGCCGATCAACAAGGCCGCCTACGCCTTCTCGGTCGGCTTGCTCGCCTCGCAGAGCTACGCGCCCATGGCCGCGGTGATGGCCGCCGGCATGGTGCCGCCGATCGGCATGGCCATCGCGACCTTGCTGGCCCGACATAAATTCGCCCAGAGCGAACGCGAAGCCGGTAAGGCTGCCGGGGTGCTGGGGCTGTGTTTTATCTCCGAAGGGGCGATCCCCTTCGCCGCCAAGGACCCGCTGCGGGTGATCCCGGCGAGCATCGCCGGCGGCGCCCTGACCGGCGCGCTGTCGATGTACTTCGGCTGCAAACTGATGGCGCCGCACGGCGGTTTGTTCGTGCTGTTGATACCGAACGCGATCAACCATGCGGCTATGTATCTGCTGGCGATAGTCGCGGGGAGTCTGCTGACTGGGGTGGTGTATGCGCTGATTAAGCGGGGTGAGGCGGTGGAGGTGCTGGCGGTGGGGGCGAAGGCGTAGCGATCATTTACTTCCGGGTTCGGCGTTACAGCCAAACTGCATCCCACAACGGATGATAGTCGCCAATGCGCCTGACCAAACCGGCCCGCAACGGATTGGCGACTATATAACGCGCAATCGCGCGCATATCTTCCTCCCGGCGCAGCGCCCGGTCATGGAAGCCTCTTTGCCACAGCTTGCCGTTGTACAGGGCGCTGGATTTGTTGATGGCAATGGCGCTGCGCGATTTGATGCGCTGCATCAGCGCTTGCACGGGTGTGTCGCCAAGCTCGATCAGCCAATGCAAATGATCGGGCATCAGCACCCAGGCCAGAGATTCGACCGCCTTTGATTCATGCACGTAGCGCATTTCGGCAATGAGCAGGCGAGCCAATTGCCAGTCGTTGAAAACAGGCTTGCGCTCGTGGGTAACGGCGGTCAGCAGGTAGGCGCGACCGGTTTCGGAGAAGCGTCCATTGCGCAGGGCATGGCCGCGATGGCGAAGAGGCTGGAATCCATTCCAGTTAATTCCTGTGGGCACGTTTATGTAGGAGCCAGCTTGCTGGCGATCAGCGAGGGCAGGAAAGCTATCGCCAGCAAGCTGGCTCCTACAGCCTAGCGCATAACCTCAATGATGCTCGCGCGTAGCCCTGAATTTCACATCCGGCCAACGCTCTTCCATCAAGCTCAGGTTGACCCGCGTCGGGGCCAGGTAGGTCAGGTGGCCGCCGCCGTCGAGCGCTAGGTTTTCCACCGCCTTGTTGCTGAACTCCTCGAGCTTTTTCTTGTCCGCGCATTCGATCCAGCGCGCCGACCATACGGTAATCGGCTCGTAGGCGCATTCGACCTTGTATTCCTCTTTCAGGCGGCTGGCGACCACATCGAACTGCAGCACACCGACGGCGCCGAGGATGATGTCGTTGCTGCGCTCGGGGAAGAACACCTGGGTCGCGCCTTCTTCGGCGAGCTGTTGCAGGCCCTGGCGCAATTGTTTGGATTTCAGCGGGTCTTTCAGGCGCACGCGGCGGAACAGTTCCGGGGCGAAGTGCGGGATGCCGGTGAAGCCGAGGTTTTCGCCTTCGGTGAAGGTGTCGCCGATCTGGATGGTGCCGTGGTTGTGCAGGCCGATGATGTCGCCGGCATAGGCTTCCTCGAGCATTTCGCGCTCGCTGGAGAAGAAGGTCAGGGCGTCGCCGATGCGCACGTCCTTGCCGGTGCGCACGTGGCGCATTTTCATGCCCTGGCTGTACTTGCCCGAGCAGATGCGCATAAAGGCGATGCGGTCGCGGTGTTTGGGGTCCATGTTCGCCTGGATCTTGAACACGAAACCGCTGAATTTCTCCTCGACGGGTTCGACCGTACGCTCATGGGCGACGCGTGCCAGGGGCTTGGGTGCCCAATCGACCACGGCATCGAGCACGTGATCGACGCCGAAGTTGCCCAGGGCGGTGCCGAAGAATACCGGGGTCAGTTGGCCGTTCATGAATTCGTCCTGATCGAACTCGTGACAGGCCCCTTGCACCAGTTCCAGCTGCTCGATAAAGCGCTCGTACTCGTCGCCCAGGTGCGCCCGCGCTTCGGCGGAGTCGAGCTTCTCGATGATCTTGGTTTCGGTGCGTTCGTGGCCGTGGCCGGGGGTGTAAACGATGATGTAGTCGCCGGCCAGGTGGTAGACGCCCTTGAAGTCGCGGTAGCAACCGATCGGCCAGGTGATGGGCGCGGCCTTGATCTTCAGCACCGCTTCGATTTCGTCGAGCAATTCGATGGGGTCGCGGATGTCGCGGTCGAGTTTGTTGACAAAGCTCACAATCGGAGTATCCCGCAGCCGGCACACATCCATCAGGGCGATGGTGCGTGGCTCGACGCCCTTACCGCCGTCGAGCACCATCAGCGCACTGTCCACCGCGGTGAGGGTGCGGTATGTGTCTTCCGAAAAGTCCTCGTGGCCGGGGGTGTCGAGCAGGTTGATCATGTGTTCGCGGTAGGGGAACTGCATCACCGAGGTGGTGATGGAGATGCCGCGCTGCTTTTCCATTTCCATCCAGTCGGAGGTGGCATGGCGGTCGGACTTGCGCGACTTCACCGTACCGGCCACGGCAATCGCCTTGCCCATCAGCAGGAGCTTTTCGGTAATGGTGGTTTTACCGGCGTCGGGGTGGGAAATAATGGCGAAAGTACGGCGCTTGGCGACTTCGGCGGCCTGAGTGGTCATGGGTGCGTGCCTGCAGGAATCGGATCGAGGGGAGGCTGGCTCCCGAAAAAGGTCGCGATTATAGCCGGAAATCGTGCGGCGCAGGCGCTTGCCATCGGCAGGGGGCGGTTGGTATTTGCCGCGCGGGTGCGCGCGGCCCGAGGGGATAAGACCGCGTGCCGGCGGCTCGCCAAAGCCGCCGGCACGGGACGTTTTACAGGGTTTTCAGGTACTCAAGCAGCGCCCGTTTGTCGGCGTCCGGCAATGTGGTGCCGAACTCGTGGCCGCAGCGGCTATTGCCCGAGTTACGTGCATTGCAGTCGGTGGTGGTGAGTTTGTAGTCGCCGAATTTGCTCTGTTCGGCAGCCAGGCCGACGGCTTGAATGTCGTAGGCCGGGCCGACCTTGAACGAGGCGACGCGCTCGGCGGCCGGTTTGAGCAGTTCCGCCAAGCTCGGCACCGAACCGTTGTGCAGATAGGGCGCCGCGGCCCAGATGCCTTGCAGCACGCGCGCTTCGTATGGGAAGTCGCCGCTCGGCTTGATCGCCGTGGCGCGGAACGCGCCGCTCAGTGGGGCGGTGGTCGGCATATAGAGGGCATTGGTGGTGGTGATGGTCTCTTTGCCGAGAAACTCCCGTGCATAGTGCTGCAGAATCGAGCCCACCACCGAGGTGCCCAACACGTTGAAAGCGGTGTCGGTGGGTTTGAGGGGTTTTTCCAGGAAGGGGATTTTCGCGCCGTTGAGCACGCCGGTATTCACCGTCCAGCCGAGGATGTCGTGCTCGCGCGAATCGGTGCCGACGTCCTGCACCGGCGTGGCCCAGGTTTCGTGAGTTAGCGAGCGGAAGGCGCCGCGCTTGATGCCATGGCAATCGGTGCAGCCGCCTTGTGCCTCGGGCAGGTTGTAGATGGCTTCGCCCTGCTTGGCGAGCGCCTGGTCGACCGGCCATGGCCACTTCGGCGGGCCGATTTTAGCGATGTTTTTCTCCTGGGCGGCGAGCCCGGAGAAATTCGCCGAGTTGTTCGACAGGTAGTCGATTTTCAGCAGATCCTTGGGGTCCTTCTTCGGGTGGAACACCGCGAATACGCCGTACACCTCGCCCAGGTTGCGGGCCAGGCCGAGCAGGTCGTTGCCGTTATCGGCGAAGCCGGGCCACTGGGTTTTGTCCTGCCGGTAGGCGTTCCACAGGAAGGGGTAGCGCACCGGCGCCACGGCTTCGCGGATGTTTTCCGGAATCATATAGGACGGCGGTGGGCCGATATCCAGGCCGGTCAAGCGGTTGAAGATCATCGACACCGCATCAAGACGCGCCGGCCCCCACGGGTCTTGCGGCAACGCCCGCGAGATCAGGGTGTGGTAGCGCTGGTACCAGTCCTCCACGGCCAGGCGCAGTTCGGCTTTGTGCGCGGGCGATGAGACGGTGCCGAGTACCGAGGCGGCGAAGGCGTCGAATACCGCCGGGTCGGCGATCACCCGGCCCATGGCCGTATCGAGGTCGGCGAGAAAGCTCTGGAAGTCGCTGATCGCCGGGCCGCCGTCGATCCGGTAAGCCTGGCCGTCGACTTCGATCTGGCGGGTATGGCAGGCCGAACAGGTCATGCCCAATTGCTGGCCGGCGCTGCTATTGGCGGCGGTGAAGCCCACCGGCAGGCCGGGCGGATTGCTCTGCGGGTTCGGCAGATAGCCGTAACGGCTCAAACTGCCGGCCATGAAGGGCGAGCCGTCGGGCTGTTTGAGGGCGATCGCCCAGCTCAGCGGCATGATCTGCGAGCCTTGGTCGCGGCTGTAATAATCCTGCCGGACGCTGTCGGTCCAGGCGCTGCCCTGGTCCATATAAATAGGTGCGGCGGCCTGGCTTTGGCTAACCGACAACAGCGCGCTGGCGCCAAGTATTGCGAGGTACGAGGTGCGGAGTATGGCGTGCATATCTACTTCCCTGTGTGAGAGGACTACCGATTTTCTAAGCAGTTAAGCAGCGGTTTTCTCAATTGCAACAAGCTTTGAACACCGAGATGCAAATGAAGCGCGGCCATGGCGCCGCTCGGCTGGAGGCAGTGAGGCGAGGAGGAGTGTGGCTAGGGTCTGTTGCCGTTTCAGCGCAAGCCGCGTTGCCGCGAAAAATCTCGCCAT
>NZ_CAMPHN010000018.1 GCF_946885885.1 uncultured Pseudomonas sp. | reverse complement strand
CTTGGCAAGGGAACAACGCGGACGGCTAGTCCATTACCTGCGTCCTACGCCTAGCTTGGCGAGATTTTTCGCGGCAACGCGGCTTGCGCTGAAACGGCAACAGACCCTCGCAGTTGATGCCATGGCAGCGCTTATCGCGTCGGGCCGTCAGACTGGTTACCCTAGCGCTTCGCACAGGACGCCATGCTGACCATGCTTACGCTCTATCACGCCCCTGATCTGGAAACCCTCGGCGAGCTGGCCACGACCCTGCTCGCCCAGCCGTTGCGTGAGCCCTTCGCGCCGGCGCTGGTGGTGGTGCCGAGCCAGGGCATGGGGCGCTGGCTGACGCTTGAGCTGGCGCGCAAGCAGGGTATCGCCATGCAGCTCGAGGTGCAGCTGCCGGCCAAGTTCGTCTGGGACCTGTCGCGCCTGGTGCTCGGCCAGTTGCCGGAGCAATCGGCGTTCTCGCCCAGCACGCTTGCCTGGCGTCTCTACGATTGGCTATGCGAGCCGGCCAACCTAGCCGAAGCGCCGCGCCTGGGGCATTACCTGGAGGGCGGCGACGAACGACGGCGGCTGTCGCTGGCCAGCAAGATCGCCGACGTTTTCGACCAATACCTGCTGTATCGCGACGACTGGCTGGCTGCCTGGGAGCGCAACGAGCTGCTCGACCTGGGCGCGGACGAAGCCTGGCAGGCGCTGCTGTGGCGCGAACTGACCCGCGACGGTCACCCGCACCGCGCACGCCTGCTCGACGACCTGCTGCGCCGTCTGTATGACCAGGCGCCGATCGCCGATCTGCCCGAGCGCCTGCTGGTGTTCGGCATCAGCAGCCTGCCGACCCACCATCTGCGCGTGCTCGAAGGCCTGGCGCGGCACACCGAGGTGGTGATCTGCGCGCTCAATCCGTGCCGCGAGGCCTGGGGCGAGATTCGCGATATCCGCGAGCTGGCCAGGCAACCCCTAAGCGCAGCGGCTAATCAAGAGAGCAGTCCTGACGATTGGTACCTGGATGTCGGCCATCCGTTATTGGCCAGCCTGGGCAAACAGGGCCGCGACTTTTTCGACAGCCTGTTCGCCCTGGCTTCCAGCGAAGGCAGCCAGGAAATCGGCCTTTACAGCGCCGATGAAGACCTGCACGACGCCAGCCTGCTGCAAGCACTGCAGAACGACATCCTGCGCCTGCGCACGCGCTTGCCGGAAGAGCGTCTGACGTTGCGCGAGGACGACCGCTCGCTGGAAGTGCATATCGCCCATTCGCCGCTGCGCGAAGTGGAAATCCTGCATGACCAACTGCTCGCGCGCTTTGCCGCCGACCCGCAATTGACCCCTGATCAGGTGGTGGTGCTGACCCCCGATATCGAGCGTTACGCGCCCTATATCGAAGCGGTGTTCGCCTACAAGGCCGGAGCACAACGCGAGAGTACGCCCTGGATTCCCTTCAGCCTGGCCGACCGCAGCCTGCGCGCGGAAATTCCGCTGATCGAAGCCTTTCTCAACCTGCTCGCGCTGCCCGAAAGCCGCTTCGCCGCTGAGGAAATCCTCGCTTGGCTGGAGCAACCCGCAGTGGCCAGCCGCGCCGGCATCGAACGCGAAGACCTACCGCTGTTGCGCGACTGGTTGCATGCCGCGGGTGTGCGCTGGGGCCGCGATGCCCAGCATCGCGAGCAGCTCGGGCTGCCGGCCGATAACGCTTTCACCTGGCGCCAGGGCCTCGACCGCTTGCTGCTGGGCTTCGCCGTACCGCCGCAGCTGGCCGGCGAGCAGGCGCCGCTGCTCGGCGACAGCTGGCCGCTGGATGCCCTGGAAGGTGGCCGGGCGCAGTTGCTCGGGCGCCTGGTCGCCTTCGTCGAGCGCCTCAGCACGCTCGCCCGCGAGCTACAGCGCCCGCGTAGCCTCGCCGATTGGGCCGATACCCTGCTCGGTCTGATCGACGGCCTGTTCGACGAGCGCGAGGCCGGCGACACCCTATTGTTGCTGTCCAGGGCTTGCGCCGCGCTCAAGGAGCAGGCCGCTGCGGCGGGTATCGAGCGGCCGTTGGAGCTGGCGCTGATTCGCCAGCAATTGTCCGCGGCGCTGGAGCAGGGCGGCGGCGCATCGGGCTTTCTCACCGGTGCGGTGACCTTCTGCACCATGGTGCCGATGCGCAGCCTGCCGTTCCGCCTGGTCTGCCTGCTCGGCCTGGACGACGGCGCGTTGCCGCGACGCACCCCGGCGGTGGGCTTCGACCTGATCAGCCAGAAAACGCGGCGCGGCGACCGCGTGCGCCGCCTCGACGACCGTTACCTGCTGCTGGAAACCCTGCTCTCGGCGCGCGGCGCGCTCTACCTCAGCTACGTCGGCCGCGACCCACGTGACAACGCCGTGCTGCCGCCCTCGGTGCTGATCAGCGAACTGCTCGAAGCCGTCGATATGACCGCCGTCTGCACCAGCGATCCAGGTAGGAGCGGCCTCGGCCGCGATGCGTCGGCAGCAGAGGCTTCGCAGGCAAGCCCGGTCCTACCGGAGCGCAAAGCCAGCGCGCAGTTATTGATCGCCCACCCGCTGCAACCCTTCGCCCCCGGCAATTTCGCCGATGGCACCCACAGCGGTTATTCCGCGTCCTGGTTCCGCGCCGCCGCGCGTCTGGCCGAGCCGCCGGATCTCAACCCACAAGCCTTCGTCGAACGGCTGCCGCCGCCGGACGACGACTGGTTGCAGATCGAACCGGCGCAGTTGCTGCTGTGTTTCCGTCACCCGGCGCGTTTCCTTCTCGAACAGCGCCTGGGCTTGCGCCTGGCCGATACCGAGGAGGGCATCGCGACCGACGAGCCTTTCGCCCTCGAAGGCCCGGCCCGGCGCGGCTTGCGCCGGCTGACCCTGGAGGCCATGGAGCGCGATTGGTCGGAGGCCGATGAACGCCGTATCGCCCGCGCCGCCGGCTGGCTGCCGCCCGGCGAACTGGGCCAGGCGCTGTGGGGCAAGCTGCGCGGCCCGGTGCGCGCCTTCGCCCCGCGGCTGTTCGAGGCACGCCCGCAGGATGCGCCGCAACCGCTGTTGATCGATGTGCGCCTGGCCGGCGTGCATGTCTACGGCTGGCTCGATGGCGTCACCGCCTGCGGCCTGTTCGACTGGCGTTTGCATGCCCCCGGCGCTTGGGACCTACCGGGGTTCTGGTTGCGCCATTTGTTGCTCAATCTCGGCGCCACCCCGGGTATCGCCCGCGACAGCCTGCTGATCTCGCCGGCCGGCGACTGGCGGCTGGCGCCCCTGGCCAATCCCGCCGAGCTGTTGCAGCCCTGGCTCAGCGCCTATCGCGAGGCCTTGTGCGCGCCGCTGCCGCTGATCCTGCGCGCCAGTCACGATTTCGCCAAGGCGCTGTTGCTGCCCAGCGCCCGCAGCAAAAAGGAGCCGATCGACGCCGCTCGCAGCGCCGCGCAAAACGCCTGGCTCGGCGCCGACTTCAGCCCCATCCCCGGCGAGTGCCAGGACCCCTGGAACGCCCTGGCCTTCCGCGACCGCGACGCGCTCGGCGCCGAATTCGAGGCGCTTGCTGAACAGCTGCTCGGCCCGGCGTTGCTGGCCTTGGCGGCGGACGAGGAGGACGCATGAGCCTCGACCTGCAAACCTCATCCTTCAGCGGTCGCTCGCTGATCGAAGCCAGTGCCGGCACTGGCAAGACCTGGACCCTGACTGCGCTCTACGCCCGTCTATTGCTGGAGCGGCAACTCAGTGTCAGTCAGATTCTGGTGGTCACCTACACCACCGCGGCCACCGCCGAGCTGCGCGAGCGCATCCGCGAGCGGCTGGCCGAATTGCTGGCCTTGTACGAGGGCACGCCGAGTCGCGACGACTTCCTCAACCAGCTCCATCAGCGCCATCCGGGGGCCGAGGCGCGGCGGCGCCTGTTGCTGGCGGTGCATGGTTTCGACGAGGCGGCGATCTTCACCATCCACGGCTTCTGCCAGCGCGCCCTGCAGGACGCCGCGTTCGAGGCCGGCGGCGATTTCGACAGCGAGCTGACCCAGGACGACCGCGAGGTGATCGATGCCTTGCTCAGCGACGCCTGGCGCCACGAACTGGCCAATGCCGATCCGGTGTGGGCGCGCTTTCTCGCCAAACACAAGATCACCCCGGCGCTGCTGCGTCAGCGTTTGCGCAGCCACCTTGGTAAACCCTACCTGCGGGTCGAGCCGCGCGAGTCCGCGGGCGGCGCCGAGCTGATCGCGGTCGAACAGGCCTGGGCCCGCGCCGCCGAGCTTTGGCAGCGAGCCGGGGTCGACTGGGTTGGCGAATTGCAAGCCCACGGCGGTCTCAGTCAATCGACCCATAAAGTCGCCAAGTTGCCGTTGTGGCTGGCGGAGCTGGACGCCTATTTCGCCGACCCGGCGGCGCTGTTCGAGGCGCCCCAAGCCCTCGACAAGCTCGGCGGCGCGGCCGTCGCCAAGGCTTGCAAGAAAGGCCATGCGGCGCCGGTTTGCGAGCTGGCCGAGGCGCTTGACGCGCTGGCGCAAACGCTGAGCGAAGCCGTGCCTGCTGGCCAGCAGCGGCTGATCGCCCTGCAAGTGCGCCTGCTCGATGAACTCAACGTCGAGCTGCCCAAGCGCAAGGCGGCGCAGCGCATGTTGGCCTTCGACGATTTGCTCAACCGCCTCAACGAGGCGCTGCAAGGGCCGGTTGGTGCAGACCTGGCGCTGACCCTGCGCAGCCAATACCCGCTGGCGCTGATCGACGAGTTCCAGGACACCGACCCGGTGCAGTACGAGATATTCGACCGCATCTATCCGACCGGCACCGTCAGCGAGTCGGGTGATCTGTGTTTCGTCGGTGATCCAAAACAAGCGATTTATGCCTTCCGCGGCGCCGACCTGGCGACCTACCTCAAGGCCCGCGATGCCGCGGCGCGGCGCTATGATCTGCCGTTCAACTACCGCTCCACACCTGATCTGATTGACGCGCTCAACCAGCTGTTCGCACGGCCGCAGCCGTTCGCCGAGGACGGTCTCGAGTACCCACCGGTGAGCGCTGGGGTGAAGCCGCGGGCGAGTCTGGTGCTACCGGCGTTGCAGGATGAGGACGCGCCCCTGGCCCTGGTCTGGCTCGGCGACGAGGGGCTGAACAAGGCCCGCGCCGCCGACCTGGCCGCGGTGGATACGGCGCAACGCATCGCCTGTTTATTGGCCGCCAGCGCTCAGGGGCAGGCCTATTTCGAAAAAGACGGCCAGCGCACGCCCCTGAAAGGCGGCGATATCGCCGTGCTGGTCGCCAGTCACCGCGAAGCCGCGAGCATCGCCGCCGAACTCGCCGCGCGCGGCGTGCCCAGCGTGCGCCGCGGGCGCGACAGCGTGTGGCACAGCGAAGAGGCCGGCGAACTCGCCGCGGTGCTCGCCGCCTATGCCGAGCCAGGGCGCGAAGGCGTGCTGCGTTACGCCCTGGCGACCCGCCTGCTCGGCCGCGATGCGCTGCAACTGGCGCTGTGCCAGGACGACCAGAAAGCCTGGGACGACGAGCGCGAAGCCGCCGAGCGCTATCACCAACTGTGGCAGCAGCAGGGCTTTATGCGCGTGTTTCGTGCCTGGTTGGACGAGCAGCAGGTCGCCGAACGGCTGTTGCAACGCATCGACGGCGAGCGCCGCCTGACCAACCTGCTGCACCTCGCCGAACTGCTGCAACAGGAAAGCCTGCAACGCGCCGGCCTGGAGCCGCTGCTGGCCTGGTTCAACGCCCAGCGCGCCAGCGAGGGTGCCGGCGATGACGCGTTGCTGCGCCTGGAAAGCGATGCCGAACGGGTGCAGATCGTCACCATCCACACCTCCAAAGGTCTGGAGTACCCGCTGGTGTTCTGCCCCTTCCTCTGGGACGGCAAGCTGCTCGGCAAATTCACCGACAGCGCCCGCTGCCACGACGAAAACGGCCAGCCGCTGCTCGACTTCGGCAGCGAGCGGCTGCCCGAGCGTTTGCAACAGGCGCGTCGCGAGGCGTTCGCGGAAAAATTGCGCCTGACCTATGTCGCCCTGACCCGCGCGCGCGATCGTCTGTGGCTGCATTGGGGCCCGGTGGCGGTGCCGAAACCGGCGCAGAAAAGCGGCGAGCTGGCCGATGAGGGCCTGCACAGCAGCGCCCTGGCCTGGCTGCTGCACGGCCGCGAACTCGCCAGCCAGGACGCCCTCGGCGAATTGGCCGGGCACCTGTGCGAGAAGCCCGGCACGGCCCTGGCCGCCGAGCTGGATACGCTGGCGGCGGCCAGCGCCGGCAAGCTCGCGCGCTTGCCGCTGCTGAACCGCGAAGCCAGTGTCGGCGGCGCCCAACGTGCCGAGCCGCCAGCGCATTTGCAGCGTTTCGAGCGCAGCTTGCACAGCGCTTGGCGCATCGGCAGCTTCTCCGGTCTGGCCGCCGGCATGCATATGGAAGCGCCGGACCGCGACGGCCTGGTGATGCCCGACGCCAGCGACGCCGGCAGCGGCTTCTTCGCCTTCCCCCGCGGCGCCCGCGCCGGTACCTGCCTGCATGCGATCCTGGAAAACTGGGCGCGCGGCAAGGGGCCGTTGGCCGAGCTGATCGAACCGGCTTTGAGCGACCATGGCATCGGCGGCGACTGGAAGGAAGTGGCGCTGAATCAGTTGCAGCAAGTGCTCGACACCGACCTCGACGGCAACGGGCTGACCCTGGCCAGCCTGCAATTGGCGCGGCGCCTGCCCGAACTCGGCTTCACCTTCCCGGTGGCGAATCTCGATGTGCAACGCCTGCGCGCGATCCTCGCCGACCCGGCCCATGGCCTGGCCGCGCCTATGCGCGAAGCCGCCGCGCGCCTGGAATTCGACAGCCTGAAGGGCTTTCTCAAGGGCTTTATCGACCTGACCTTCGAGCACGACGGCCGCTGGTACATCGCCGACTACAAATCCAACTGGCTCGGCCCGGACGCCGGCTATTACGGCGGCGAACGCCTGCTCCAGGCCCTGGCCGGCGAGCATTACTACCTGCAATACCTGATCTACCTGGTGGCGCTACGGCGCTTCCTGCGCCAGCGCCTGGCCGACTTCGACGGCAGCCAGCTGGGCGGCGCCTACTACCTGTTCCTGCGCGGCATGCCTGGTGCCGGGGTGTACTTCGCTCGACCGGATGACCGCCTGCTGGATGCCTTGGATCGGCTGTTCGAGGAGGGCAAATGATCGGATACCGCCCCGTAGGATGGGTTGAGCCTGCGATACCCATCGATATGCAGGTTCGCCCCTTGTTGGGTATCGCTGCGCTCAACCCAACCTACGAGGGGGCCATGGCATCGACGGCCACTTGGGGTAGGAGCGGTCTCGACCGCGATCCAGTCACCGCCGAAGCATCGCGGCCAAGGCCGCTCTTACGTACGACGGTGATCGGTTGGGTAGGGTGGATGACGCTCTTTTCATCCACCATGGCTATTGGCGGATGGATAAAGCGCCATCCACCCTACGGTCTGCCTCGTAGCCCCGTAGGATGGGTTGAGCCTGCGATACCCATCGATAAGCAGGTTCGCCAATTGTTGGGTATCGCTGCGCTCAACCCAACCTACGAGCGGACCATGGTATCGACGGTCGCCTGGGGTAGGAGCGGTCTCGACCGCGATTCAGTCACCGCCGAAGCATCGCGGCCAAGGCGGCTCTTACGTACGACGATGATCGATTGGGTAGGGTGGATAACGCTCTTTTCATCCACCATCGCAATCGGTGGATGGATAAAGCGCCATCCACCCTACGGTCTGCTTCGTAGCCCGGATGCAATCCGGGGAGGAACTTCGCGGTGCCTGGGAAAAACTCCCGGATTTCATCCAGGCTACGGCTTTGCCAACCTTGATTGGGCGGTGGCGCCATGAACCTCGCCGATCTGCCTCTCGGCCCGCTGGAGCGCGCCCTGGTCGACAGCTTGCGCCGGCTCGATCCGGTTGCCGAACCGCTGGTGCTGGCCTCGGCGGCCTTGCTCTGCGCGGCGCTGGATAGAGGCGATGTCTGCCTGCCGCTGGCGCGCCTGGCCGGGCAGCGACCCTGGCCGGAGCAGGCGTTCAAACTGCCGAATCTGGCGGATTGGCGCCGTCAGTTGCAGGCCAGTCCTCTGGTCGGCGGCGCCGAGTCGTTCGCGCCTATGATCCTCGAAGGCGAGCGCCTGTATCTGGCGCGTTATGCAGCCTATGAGCGCCAGCTCGCCGAGCAATTGCTGTCCCGCGCCGCCGACCTACCGGCGGTGGACGAGGCGCAGCTGAGTGAAAGCCTGACCCGGCTGTTTTCTTTCAATACGCAACAGCCCGATTGGCAGCGCCTGGCTGCGGCGCAAGCGGTGCGGCGCAAACTGGCGGTGATCTCCGGCGGTCCCGGCACTGGCAAGACCACCACGGTGGTGCGCCTGCTCGCCGCGCTGTTGGAGCAAGGCGAGGAGGGCGCGGCGTTGGCCATCGGCTTGGCGGCGCCCACCGGTAAAGCCGCAGCTCGTATGGCTGAGGCGATCCGCAATGCCAAGGCCAGCCTGCCGGTCAGTGAGGCGATCAAGGCGGCGCTGCCGGAAGAGGCGCGCACCCTGCACCGTCTGCTTGGCAGCCGTGGCGACAGCCCGCAGGTGCGGCATAACGCGGCCAACCCGCTGGCGCTCGACGTGCTGGTGGTCGACGAAGCCTCGATGGTCGACCTGGCGCTGATGGCCAAGCTGGTCGACGCCCTGCCGCCCAACGCGCGGCTGATCCTGCTCGGCGACAAGGACCAACTCTGCGCGGTGGAAGCCGGCGCGGTATTCGCTGAGCTCTGCGAAGGCCGCGGCTTCGACGCCCGGGCCGCCGCGGATTTGCAACGCATCACCGGCCAGCAAGTGCCGGTCGCCTCACCGGCTTCGCGCCTGGGCGATGCCGTGGTGCTGCTGACCCATAGCCACCGCTTCGCCGGCGACAGCGGCATCGGCGAGTTGGCGCGGCGAATCAACGGCGGCGAGGTGGCCGCCACCCTGAATCTGCTGAAAGAACAGCGCGCCGACCTGGCCTGGAACGCAGAACCGACCCCCGCCGATCTGCTCGAACGCCTGGATCGCGGCTACGCACCCTTTCTCGCCGCAGCGAAAAGCGCCGATCCGGCGGCGGCCTTCGCCGCCTTCAACGACTTTCGCGCCCTTACCGCCCAGCGCGAGGGCGTCTGGGGCGTGGCCGGGATCAACGAAGCGCTGGAAGCGCGGATCAAACGCCGCGAACGCCTGCCCAGCCGCGAGCGCTGGTACGCCGGCCGACCGATCATGGTGCGGCAGAACGACTACGCCCTCGGCCTGTTCAACGGCGATATCGGCATCTGCCTGGGCAGCGAGTTCGGTCTGCGGGTGTTCTTTGAAGGCGAAGACGGCTACCGCCCCTTCGCCCCGGCGCGCCTGCCCAGCCACGACTGCGCCTTCGCCATGACCGTGCACAAAAGCCAGGGCTCGGAATTTTCCGAAGTGCTGCTGGCCCTGCCCGAACAACCCAGCCCACTGCTGACCCGCAGTCTGTTCTACACCGGCATCACCCGCGCCAAACACAAAGTGGAAATCTGGGGCCTGCCGGCGCGCCTGAGCGAGGCGGCCGCCACCCGAGCCGAGCGGGCGGCGGGGTTGGCGCAGCGGTTGGCGCTACCTATAACGGAAAATACTGCCCCTGGGACGACGCAGGGTCAGCTCGATCTTTTCTAATGAGGAGTTTTTGATGAGCAAAGGAATGTTCTGGTGCCGACTGCTGGCGCTCTGCCTGTGTGGGGTTTCACCTGTTTTACGCGCTGCCGAAGGGCCGCAGGTCTACAGCGGGATGCTGGGCAAGATGGCGATAGTCATTGAGCTCGATCTGAGTGACCCTGAACAGGTCATTGGCCGTTACTTTTATCGTAAGCACCACCACGACCTGGCCCTGGAGGGCCGGTTGCAAGATCAGCAACTCAGCCTGGTCGAGGGTCGAGACAGGTACGACGATGCCCCGCGTCCCGAACTGCGCTTGCAACGCAGTCCCCGTGGGTGGCAGGGCGAATGGGTCGGGCCGCAGGGCAAGCGTCTGGCCGTTAAGCTTACCCAGCCGTCTATCGAGGAGCCGCCAGCGGGAGCCGAACCCTTCTGGTATCGCCTATACGAGGAGTCGCCCTACGAGTTCCTGCGTCTCAAGGGGCTGCCGCTAAAGCCTGGCAAGCGGCAGGATTTTATGGGCCATGAGCTGCAATGGTGGACGGAGACTGTTTCGGGATTGGCGATGTTCGAAGTGCTGAGTGGCTATCCCCAGGCACAACTGGATTCGATCAACCAACAGTTGCGGGCGCGGCTGCGCGAGGAAGTCATCGCCTATCATGCTTGCAAGCTGGGGGCGGGTGATGAGCGGGCGGAGTTTCTGCAGACCGTGACGCCGCGGCTTCTGTCGGCGCATGTTGTAAGCCTGAGCATTTTTACCAGCTACGACTGCGGTGGAGCCCACCCGGATTTCGGTGATGCGCCGCTCACGCTGGATGCACGTACCGGAAAGGCGCTGGGCTTGGAGGACCTGCTCTGGGTCGGTGACGGACCCGCGTTTCACTATCTCGAAACGCGAGAGCACAAGCCGGATGAGGACTCGGTGAGCTTCGATGTGTTCTCCAACTACCGTAATCGGTACTTGGCGCCCTGGTTGGTCGAGCAGTGGCGGCAGATCGCTCCGGACATGTTGCCAGAGCCTGCCGATGACCTTGAATGCAACTATGCCGACCCGGACATCTGGGATTACCCCAGCTGGTACCTCAACGAGAAGGGTATCGTGTTCGATCCGATCTTTCCGCGTGTCGCACGTGCCTGCGAGGGTCCTGAGTGGTCGGTGCTGCCTTATGCGCTGGTCAGGAAGCATCCCGGTCGGTTGCGCTTGGCATTGCCGGACTAAGGCGGGTATTGCACTGCGCGCATCATCGGCCTAGGATGCGCGCCTTCTCTCAACCGACAGCAAAGGAGGCACATCATGCAACAGCTGATCAACCTTTGCAGGTCGCGCCTGGCTTAACGCATCCCCGCCGCTCCACAGCGGCTTCTGCAACGCCCCGCTTCGACCTGCCAATCCAACTCTTTTCGTTTCAACCCATCAGGATTGGACTATGGGCACTTGCATTCGCAATTTGGCCGACGGCATCGTTTTGATCGCCGCGGACGACACCTGGATCGAAGGAAAAGCGATCCAACAACTTGAAACCAGCGCACGCCTGCCGGGTATGCAACGGGTCGCCGGGATGCCGGATTTGCATCCGGGGCGCGGTTATCCGGTGGGGGCGGCATTCTTTTCCGTGGGCCGGCTGTATCCGGCGTTGGTCGGCAACGATATCGGCTGCGGCATGGCGCTATGGCGCACCGATATCGCCGTGGCCAAGCTGAATCTGGACAAGCTGGAAAAGCGCCTTGGCAGCCTCGATGCGCCGCTGGACGAGAGCTGGCAGGAGGCCGTCGCCGCTTTCGGCCTGCCGCCGAGCGGCCACGAGCGCTCTCTTGGCACCATCGGCGGCGGCAACCATTTTGCCGAACTACAGCAGCTCGACCAGAGCTATGACGACGAGGCACTGGCGAGCCTCGGTATCGACCGCAAGCAGCTGCTGTTGCTGGTGCACAGCGGTTCGCGCGGGCTGGGCGAGGCGATTCTGCGCGAGCAGGTCGACCTGTTCGGCCATCAGGGGTTGGAGGCCAGCTCTGCCGCCTGCGCCCACTACCTGGCGCGTCATGACGGCGCCCTGCGCTTCGCCGAGGCCAATCGGCAACTGATCGCTCGACGCATGCTCGAACGGCTGCGCGCCGAGGGTGGGCAACTGCTGGATATCAACCACAACCTGGTCTCGCCGGCGCGCATCGAAGAGCAGGATGGCTGGCTGCACCGCAAGGGCGCCACACCGTCCGACCAAGGCGTACTGGTGATTCCCGGTTCGCGTGGCGACTACAGCTACCTGGTGCAGCCGCTGGCCGACGAACGCAGCCTGTTGTCCCTGGCCCATGGCGCCGGGCGCAAGTGGATGCGCAGCGACTGCAAGGATCGCCTGGCCGCGCGTTACAGCGTCAAACAGCTGGAGCGTACGGCCCTGGGCAGTCGGGTGATCTGCGCCGACCGGGCGCTGATTTACGAGGAGGCGCCGGAAGCCTACAAGGCCATCGACTCGGTGGTCGGTGCGTTGCGTGAGGCTGGCTTGCTGCGGGTATTGGCGCGGCTGAAACCGGTGCTGACCTACAAGACGCGGGGAGGCTGCTGCTGATGATCCTGCTGCAATTGTCGGCCGCCCAAGGGCCGGAAGAATGCGCTCTGGCGGTGGCCAAGGCGCTCAAACGCCTACTGGCGGAAGCTGCGGAGCAGGGCGTCGAGGTGCGGGTGCTGGAGGAGGAGGCCGGCGAACGTCCGGCAACCTTGCGTTCGGTATTGCTGGCCTTGAGCGGCGAGCACGCCGAGCCGTTGGCCGATGCCTGGAGCGGTTCGCTGCAATGGATCTGCGTCAGCCCTTATCGGCCGGGGCATCGGCGCAAGAACTGGTTCTTCGGCGGTGCGCGTTTCGCCGCTCCGGCGGCCAGCCTGGAAAGCCAGATCCGCTTCGAAACCCTGCGTTCTTCCGGCCCCGGCGGCCAGCACGTCAACACCACCGACTCGGCGGTGCGCGCCACCCACCTGGCCAGCGGTATCAGCGTCAAGGTGCAGAGCGAGCGCAGCCAGCACGCCAACAAGCGTCTGGCGCTGCTGCTGATCGCCCGGCGTCTGGCCGAACAGGCCGAGCAGGCGAGCGACGCCTTGCGCGCCGAACGCCGGCTGTTTCATCACCAGGTGGAACGCGGCAACCCTCGGCGTACCTTCAAGGGCGAGCGCTTCGAAGCCTTGCTTTAATTTGGCTATGTACCCGTTATGTGTTGATGAGCGGTTGCGCGTTTGTGGGAGGGGCTTTAGCCGCGACTGGATTGGCACATTCTCGCGGCTAAAGCGGAGCGCCGCCCGGCCCATCCCACCGGTATCCACAAGTCGACAGACAGGTTAGACCCACCCAGTTTGCCGCGCGACGGGGATTTTCCACCAGGCTGCGGGCTCAACAATGGGTACATAGCCTTTCTTTTAGCCACGGCCCGGTTGCGGGCCGTGATTCCAGCCGCGGTTGGCAACCTTGAAACACAATCGTCGATTGAGGTTGCATCCGTCGGGCCGCTCGCCAAAAATGCCAGCACTCTGTCCGGCCTGATCCGGGCATTTCGCAGGTTTGCCCGCACAGCAAGGAGTCGCCATGTTCGCCCGCCTCAGCAATATCCTCAAAGGCATGCTTTCTCTGTTTATCAAGGACATCGAACGCAAGAACCCGGAAGCCCTGCTGGAGTTGGAGCAGGAGAATCTGCGCAAGCAGATCGCCAATTTCAACCAGGGTCTGGCCGCCCATGCCGGTCTCGCCGAGCGGTTGATGAGCCAGGTGCGCAAGCAGGAAACCGAGGAGCGCGAGCTGCATGCGCGCACCACCGCGCACCTGCGCGCAGGCAACAAATCGGCCGCCGCGCAGAATGCGCTGCGTTTGCAGAATCTGGCCCGCGAGTTGGAAGAAAACCGCCGCCAGCTGGCCCAGGCCGAAGATACCTACCAGAATTTGACCAAGGCCCGCGAAGTGGCGGTGAATGCCGCGCGGGCGAAGATCGAGGCGCTCAAGGGCGCGATCAACGATATGCGCATGAAGACCGCGATGGCCGAGATGAACGAGATGGCCGCCGGCATGGTCAGCGAGATCGGCGGCTCCGGCGACACCCTCAACCGCCTGCACGAGATGGTCGAGGAAGAACGCACCAAGGCCGCCGGTCGTGCGCGCATGGCCCGCGATGCCATGGACATGAGCGAAGTGAATATCAAGGAAGCGGAGATGGACGCTCTGGCCGACCAGGCCCTGGCTGATTTCGCCGCCAAAGAGGGCATCAGCCTGCCGGGCCAGGAAGCCAGCGAGGCACCGGCGACCACTCGCAGTATGGGCGGCAGTGCCCCGCAATCGGAAAACCAGTAAGTCATGGGCCGGGAACAGGATGTACCGGGTTGGCTCGACGAACTGCGCCTGGCCTATGAGAGCGGCGCCCATGGCCAGTTCGTGCTCTATGGCAACGTCGCCGACCGCTTCCCGCTGGACGGCCGCCTGGTCAGCTTAACCCGCTACCTCGACGCCAAGCTGCTCGGCACTTTCCATATCGTGTTTCTCTACGACCCCGGCAACGGCCTGAGCCTGTTGCGCGGCGGCGAGCGTTTCGCCCAGTGGCCTGCGGCGGAAAAGATCCAGCCCTGGCCCCATGACCCGCGTGAGGCGGTGGAGCTGATCAGCCGCTACCTGCGCTACCGCGCCAACCTGCAAGCCCTCGGCCGCGGTGACAACGAACATGTGGCGGTGATTCTGCGTGGCGCCGAGTTGATTCTGCCGGCCAGCCGTCAGGGCGATTTCGCCACCGCCAGTCTCGCCAGCCTGGTGCGCGATTGGGCCGCCGAGCCGCCGTTCGCCGATATGGCCTTCGCCAGCCTGCTGCTGGCCGACAACCTCAACGACCTGCACCCGCTGGTGGCCAATAACCCGCGCATCGACCGGGTGCAAGTGCCGCTGCCGGATGCCGCGAGCCTCGGCCAGTGCCTGGCGCAGCTGCGCATCGATCATCCCGCTGCCTTCGCCGCTGAGGACAAGGGCACCGTGCAGGCCCTGGCCGGGGTCAGCCTCAGCGCCCTGGCCAGCCTGGTCAAACGCCGCGCCCATGAAGGCAAGGTGCTTGGCGCCCAGGATTGGATCGAAGCGAAGAAGGAGCTGGTGGAAAACGACAGCGCCGGTTTGGTGGAATTTATCGAATCCAAGCGCACCCTCGACGACTACCATGCCCAGGACGCACTGAAGGTCTGGCTGCGCCAGGACATGGCGCTGTGGCAGGCCGCCGATCTGCGCGCGCTGCCCAAGGGCTATATTTTTTGCGGCCCGGTCGGCACCGGCAAGACCTATCTGGTCGAGTGCCTGGCCGGCGAGGCCGGGGTGCCGGTGGTCAAGCTGAAGAACTTCCGTGACCGTTGGGTCGGCTCCAGCGAGGGCAACCTGGAGAAGATCTTCCGCCTGATCCGCGGCCTCGGTCGCTGCATCGTGTTTATCGACGAAGCCGACCAGACCCTCGGCAAGCGCGACGGCGGCAGCGGCGACAGCGGCCTGTCCGGACGCCTCTATTCGATGATCGCCCAGGAAATGGGCGCCGCCGACAACCGCGGCAAGGTGATCTGGATTCTCGCCTCGTCGCGCCCCGATCTGATCGAAGTCGACCTCAAGCGTCCCGGCCGAGTCGACGTGAAGATCCCGCTGCTGCCTACCACCACGGTCGAGGAGAGCGCCGCGTTGCTCAAGGCGCTGCTCAAACGTTTCGAGCTCAAGCTGGAAAGCAAGGCACTGGCGAAATTGCCGCTGCCCTTGCTGCTCACCCCGGGCGCCGCCGAGGCGCTGGCGGTGAAGGTCTACCGCCAGGTGCGCACCGCGCAGATGGAACCCTTGGCGGCGCTGAAACATTGCCTGCAGGGCTATCAGCCGCCGGTGGCCGAACAGGTGCTGCGCATGCAGATGGGCATCGCCATCCGCGAAGCCACGGATATGGCCTTCGTTCCCGAAAGCCTGCGTTCGCTTGCCGAGGAGTACGCCAGCGCATGAGTGTCGGACGCTACCTCTGGGCGGCTTTCAACGCCCGGCCGCTGGGCATGCCGATCCCGCCGAACTGGTTCGGTCTGGCGGCGTTCGCCTTGCTCGGCGCCTTTGTCAGCCCCGGTTTCTGGGTGCTCGGTGCCGGCGCCGAGCTGGGCTATTTGATGCTGCTGGCGCGCAGCGCGCGTTTCCGCCGCACCGTGGATGCCCGCAAGGTGCAGCCGAGCGATCCCGCCAGCCAGCGTTACGAAGCCACTGTGGCGTTGCTCGATCCGCAGCAACGGGCCCGCCAGCAAGCGGTCGAGGCGCGCGCCCGCGAGGTGCTGCAACTGCTCTCGCGCTCGCCGCTGATGGCATCCCATGCCAACAGCCTGGAGCAACTGGTGTGGCTCAATCTGCGCCTGCTGGTCGCCGGCCAGGCGCTGAACGTGGTGGTGGCCACCGCCGCCCAGGACAGCGCCGAGCTGCAGAAGCAGGAAGACCAGATCGACGCGCGCCTGGCCGCCAGCGAGCTGAACGACGAACTGCGGCGCAGCCTGGAGCAGCAAAAACAGGTGATAGACGCGCGCCAGGCGGCCCATGCCGAAGGCTTGCGGCGCAAGGAACATGTGGATGCCGAGTTGCAGCGCATCGAGCAGCAGATCGCCTTGATCCGCGAACAGACGCTGCTGGCCACCGACGAAGAACAGATAGGCGTGGCGTTGAACGCCCTGACCTCCTCGTTCAACGAGGCCAGCCGTTGGCTGAATAGCCAGCGCGATTTGCTCGGCGTGCTCGAACTCAACGAACAACAGGCCCTGCCGCGCTATGTGCTGCAAGGCCGGGGTGACAAACCGGCGCAAGGCGAGTCGCTGAAGCAGTGATAGCCGAGAGCTTGGCTTTGTAGGGTGGACATAGCGAAGCTTTGTCCACCGCTGATGGCGTAGACGGCGGACAAGCCTTCGGCATGTCCACCCTACGGTTTGGCGTAAGTCTTGTAGCCCGGATGAAATCCGGGGAGCGGTAATAGGTCGTAGGGGGGGATCGGAGCGCGTAGCTGACGCTTTTCTCATCCACCAATAACGATGGTGGATGAAAAAAGCGTCATCCACCCTACCCATAATCCGGGAAGCGCTTCAGGTAATACATATTTTCGATTGGCGGGCCGCTGGCTCGCATCCGACAGGGAGAGGCGTCATGTATCCATCCGCATCCAAGCAGCGCCAACGGGGCAATGCCGCCGGCAAGTTGCTGACTATATTGTTGGTGCTCGGCCTGCTCGGTTTGGGCGCCTGGCTGGTCAGCAAGGACATGCTCGAAGAAGGCGCCAGCGGCGTGCTCGGCGATTTGCCCGCCAGCCTCGGGGTGGCCGACGGCCCCGAGCCGGTCGAACCGGTACCGGGTACGCCGACTCTGCAATCGGCCGCGCCTTACGAGATGAAGAACAACATCGTCGACATCGACATGAGCGAGTACGCCGGCTACGGCGGCTTGATCGTCGCCAACGGCGGTCTGGAGCCCAATCCGGAGTCGTTCTTCGCCAAGCAGTACGGGTTCCAGGTGCGCCTGAACAAGGGCGAAAGCGAGGAGTGGTCGGCGCTGAACAACGGCCAGATGGCCGCGGTGGCGACCACCGCCGATGTGCTGGCGGTGCTCGGTCGGCAATTCGAGGTCACGGTGCCGGCGCAGATCGCCTTCTCCCGCGGCGCCGATCAGGTGGTGGTGGACAGCGGCATCGCCAGCATCAACCAGCTCAAGGGCAAGGTGCTCGGCGCCAGCCAATTCAACGAGAGCGAATTCTTTATCCGCTACCTGGCGTCCGAGGCCGGGGTGCCGGTCAAGGTGCTGCGCGACCTGGAAAGCCGCCCGGCGCCGAACGAACTGGGGCTGGTGTTCTATGAGGACGCCTTTATCGCCTGCGACGCCTACGCCGCCGAATTGGCCGGCGAGCAGCGCCTGAACGGCTGCGTCGGCTGGTCGCCGCGCACCGACGAGGTGGTCGCCGAGTCCGCCGGTGCGGCGAAGATGCTGGTATCCAACCGCAACCTGCTGGTGGTGGCGGACATCCTGGTGGTCAACAAGGGCTTCGCTACGGCTCATCCGGAAATCGTCAAAGGTCTGGTGCATGGCCTGCTGGAAGGCAACCGCCTGCTGCGCGACGATCCCAAGAGCCATGCCGGATTGGTCGCCAAGGCGTTCGGCTGGACGCCCGAAGAAACCCTCGACGAGCTGAGTAAGGTGCACCTGAGCAACCTGCCGGAGAACCTGGCGTTCTTCGACGGCAGTATCGATTCGGCCGGCTCCTTCCAGGGCATCTTCCAATCTTCGGTGTTGGCTTACGGTGCGTTGATCCGCAACCCGGCCGACCCGGCGCGCTTCGCCGACCTTGCGCACCTCAAGACGTTGCAGCAAGACGGCCAATTCCAGGGCCAGAGCATCGCCATCGCGCCGATCCGCACCAGCGGCAAGGTCGCCCTGGAAGGCGACGCGCTGCTGAGCAAGGACATCCGCTTCTTCTTCGAGCCGAACTCGGCGGAGCTGGACAAGCAGGCCAAGGATAACCAGGACTACCTGGACACCATCAAGCAGTTCCTTCAGGTCAGCCCCGGCTCCATCGTGCTGCTGCGCGGCCATGTGGATAACGCCATGCTCGGCGAATTCGAACGCCAGGGCGGCCCGGCGCTGGTGCGCAGCATGTCGCTGAAGGCCATGGAGCTGTCGCGCCAGCGCACCCAGGCGGTCAAGGAGGCGTTGATGGCACGGCATCCGGGGATCAAGGAAGAACGTATCGAACTGGTCGGGCGTGGCTGGGAAGAGCCGCTCGGCGAAGACAGCGAGCAGAACCGCCGCGTCGAGGTGCAGTGGTTCACCCTCGAATAATCAACGCGCCGCTGCGCCGACGGGCATCGGTCGAGGCCCGTCGGCTGCAAGCCTAGCGAGCATCTACACTTGCAGCCATTGGCCAAGTTAGAGAAGTGAGTTCGGACTCGATGCTGCAGCGGTTGCTGATCCATTTACTGTTGAGCTTGCCGATTTTTGCCCAGGCGGACAGCCTGCGTCTGGTCAGCGGCGACGACTACGCGCCCTTCACCGGCCAACAGTTGCCCGGCGGCGGCATGCTGACGCAGATGGTGCAGGCGGCGCTGACCGCGCGTCATATCGGTAGCAGCGTGGATTGGCGGCCGTGGAATCGCGGTTACCTGATGACCTTGCAGGGCGAATACGACGCCACCTTTCCTTATGTGCATACCGCCGAACGCGAGCGCGAGTACCTCTACTCGGCGCCGCTGTTCGTCGCCAAACAGCACCTGTTCAGCCGCGCCGGAGAAGTCTTCGAGGCGGATAGCCTGAGCGAATTGATCGGCACGCGGATCTGCTACCCGTTGGGCTGGCAACCGCCGCCGGCGATTCGCCAGATGATCGAGGACGGGCATCTGACCCGCCATTCGCCGACCGGCCTGGATGAATGCGCACGGTTGCTATTGCTCAATCGCGACGATTTCTTCGTCTCCGATTTGCGCCTCGGTGAAGCCGCAATACGCGCCACGGGAGAGCCGCCGAGCCGCTTTCGCCGTTCGCGCAGCCTGTTCAGCGGCAGCGCCTTGCATTTCATCGTGCCGCGCAACCATCCCCGCGCTGCAGAGCTGGTCGGCGACTTCAATGCGGGGCTGGCGGCATTGCGCAAAAATGGCGAATACCAGCGGATCATCGACGACTTCCTGTCGTCGGCCAACGAATAACGGCCTGAGCGGAACTACAGGCGCTGCTGCGTCATGCGTTGACGGCAGGCCTCGCCGAAGGCCTGAAAAATCTTCATAGAATCGGGATTCTGCGCCGCTTGCCATTCCGGGTGCCATTGCACTGCCAGGGTGAACTGCGGCAAACCGGGCGCATGGATCGCTTCGATCACTCCATCCTCGGCCAGCGCCAGGGCTTCCAGGCCCTCGCCCAGGCGGGCGATGCCCTGACCGTGCAGCGAGTTGACGGTGATTTTATCCTTCTGCAACAACTCGGCCAGCCAGGTGCCCGGCAGCAGTTCGACGCTGTGGCTTTCGCCGTATTGCACCTCCACCGGTGCGTCGGCATCCTCGCGGTGGTCGTCGAAATCGGCTTCGGCGTAGAGCTTCTGATGGATGTCGCCGCCCAGGGCCACGTTGATTTCCTGCATGCCACGGCAGATGCCGAAAAGCGGCAGGCCGCGTTGGATCGCGGCACGGATCAGCGGCAGGTCGAACAGGTCGCGGTCCCTGTCCTGGGCCTTGTCCGGGGTCAGGTTGGGTTGGCCGTACAGCGCCGGGTCGATATTGCTGCCGGCACCGGTCAGGTACACGCCGTCGACCATATCCAGGTATTGCTCGAGATCTTCGGTGCCGCAGCAGGTCGGCGCCAGCAGCGGCACACAGCCGGATAACTCGACCAGGGGCGTGATGTACTTGTGGGTCATGACTTGATAGGCGTGGCCTTTGCGCTCTTGAGCGCCCATGGACATCAGCACCACGGGCTTGCGTTTGGCGGTCGGGGTTTTGTTGTTGGACATAAATCACCTTGGGGCAGGGCGCGCCTGCCATGGCTGTGCAGGAGGGGCCGTTGCGGCGCTACCTCCTGATTTGGCTAGCCTCTGCCGATAGACCGCTGGGTGGGCACTTCGATGCATCGAATCGATGTGTCGAATGCCGGTCTCGCGCAGCGGTACATTGGCAGTGGAAAGCTGAGCCAGTCTGCCAAAGCCGTAAAATATGTCAAACGAATAAGCCGATATTTGTCGAAATATTGCACGATGATGGCTCGTGCGCATCGGGGTTATCTAAGTTAAGTTATTGTTTTAAAAGAAAATTACTTGAAATAGATCAGTCCAATATATTTAACGGCCAGAAGCCATTTATATGGCCGCTAGCACCAGTAACACCAGCGATAGACTGCCGGCCGCCAGCAGGGTTTGCAGGGTAATGATGCCGACCATCAACTGGCTGTCGCCGCCCAATTGGCGGGTCAGCACATAGGCGGTGGGCGCGGTGGGCAGGGCGAAAAACAGCACCAGCACGCTGCTTTCCATGGCGGGCAGGCGCAGGCCGTACGCCACCGTCCAGGCCAGCAACGGCATGGCCAGCAGGCGCAGGACACTGTTCCAGGCCAGGGCGGGCACTTCGCGGCCCAACTGCTCGGGTTTCAACGCGGCGCCGACACAGAGCAGGCCGAGCGGCAGGCTGGCGGAGGCGAGCAGGCCGAGCAGGCGGTCGCTGCCGCCGGGCAAGCCGATGCCGCTGAGATTGGCCAGGGCGCCGCCGATACAGGCGAGGATCAACGGGTTCTTCAGAATCGGCAGCAGCAGGCTGCGGGCGCTGACGCCGCGTTCGGCGGTCAGCGACCAGACCGACAGCACGTTCACCGTGGGCACCATCAGGGCCAGCATCAGTGCGGCCAGGGTCAGGCCTTGCTGGCCGAACAGGCTGCCGACCGCCGCCAGCCCCAGGTAGGTGTTGAAACGCAGGATGCCCTGGCTGAACGCGCCGAAACGCCCCGCCGGCCAACCGCGCAGACGGCGCACCAGCAACAGCGCCAGCCAGGCGATGCCCAAACCGAGCAATACCGCCAGGGCCAGCCGCGGCAGCGCCGGGTTGTTCAGCGGTGCCATGGCCAGGCTGCTGAACAGCAGGGCGGGGAACAGGATGAAGTAGTTCAAACGCTCGGCGCCGGGCCAGAACGCCTCGTTGGGAAACTCCCTGCGGCGCAGGTAATAGCCGGCGACAATCAAGGCGAACAACGGCCACAGGGCCAGCAGTAGATCGATCACGGGAACCCCAGGTCGTGGCAAGCGCCTATCTTGATGAGCGCACCGAGGCGACGCAAGCCGATAACGGCACCTGGTGTTCGATACGAAGCGAATGAGGAGAACCTATGGCCGAGATCCACAGCGGCGGCTGCCAGTGCGGCGCCATGCGTTATCGGTTCGATGCCCCGTTGCGGGATATCGCCCATTGCCATTGCACGGTGTGCCGGCGCACCAGCGGCGGCATCGTCACCACCTGGCTCACGGTGCCGCTGACGGGTTTTCGCTGGCTGGCCGGCACGCCCAGCCAGTACGCCTCCTCGGCGAGTTGCACACGCAGCTTCTGCCCGCATTGCGGTGCCCAGCTGACGCTGTTCACCAGTCTCAGCCCGGACACCCTGGATATCACCGTCGCCACCCTGGACCAGCCGGAACGGGCGCCGGCGGACCGGCATATCTGGGTGCAGAGCCGCCTGCCTTGGATACATCTCGACGAGCACTTGCCGGAAGAACAGCAGGAGCATATTCCGTAGGACGCACAAGGCTTCGCGCTCTGGTAGCCCGGATGTAATCCGGGGAGCGATGGTGGCGGCGCAATCTTTTCCCCGGATTGCATCCGGGCTACGGGAGCAGCTGAGCGTTCCTACGTGGACGGTTCGACGCCTCGATGTGGGAACGATCAAAGTCACCCAATGGTAGCCCGGGTTGAGCGAAGCGATACCCGGGTATCGGCGCCCTGGGTATCGCTGCGCTCAACCCAGGCTACGTGCTGCTTCCTGCTTCCTGCCGGAACGACACCGCGCAGGCGTTTTGTTGGGTTACGCGGCGTTCGTCTACGGTGTTGCCGATGACGAGCGTGGATCGCCGCTAACCCAACCTACGGACTGGATACATCTGGATGAGCATTTACGGGCTACCAGAGCCTACGGCAGCATTAAACCGCCGCCGGCTTTGTGCAGCGCGCGCAGATGCTCGCCGAGTTGCTTCAGGTTGGCTTCGTTGGCTTGCAGCTCGGCCAGGCGCTGGGGCTCCAGCAGGTTGCGTACTTCCTGGTCGAGGTCGTCGCTGAGTTGGCGCAATTGTTGTTGGCGGCTGCGGCTTTCGGTTTCCAGACGCTGCCGTTCGGTGGGTTGCGGCAGGCCGTAGCCGCCGTCGAGGAGTTCCGCCGGGCGGCTGAGAAAGCCGCTGTTGGCGAGGATTTTCTCCAGCGCGGCGCCGGCCTTGTCCAGGCTCGGGTCCTGGGCCGCGCGACCGCTCAGGTAGCGGCGTTTGAGTTCGTCCTGGGCCAGCAGCAGTTGCCGGCGCAACGCCGCCTGCTCGAGCAACAGCAAGGCGGCGCTGGCGCGCAGATCGGCGCGTTGGAACCAGGGACGGCGCTTCTCGGACGACTGCGTCAGCCAGTCCTCGACGTTGTCCTGTTCGATCGGCAGGCGCTGGCGCAACACCTCGAACATCGCCTGATAACGGTCGCGGAACGAATCGAAGCGGTAGCCCAGGCGCAGCGCCTCATGCGGGTCGTCGAGCACGCTGCGGTCGGCCAGATCGCGCACCACCAGGCTGTCGAGCAGGCCATTCGGCATGATGCTGTCGAGGGCGTGCAGGCCGGGGTGCTGGCTGCCGCTGCGTAGCAGCTTGAGGGTTTCTACCGCGCAGTTGTTGGAGAGGAAGTAGTAATTGCCGTCATAGCTCCAGTGCTGTTCGGCGGCGCGGCTGACCAGTCGCTCCAACTGCTCGCGGGTCAGCTTCAGCGGCACCGAGGCCAGGCTGCGCAGTTCGATCTTGGTGTATTCCTCGATCACCTGCTCCAGCGGCAGGACGAACAGCCGCGACGGGTAGGCGCCGGTCAAACCGTCCCAACTCGACAGCTGCACGTCGCCGACGAAGGCGCGGTAGGACAGTACCAGGTGTTCGTCCAGATCCAGCCGGCAATCCTCGCCCAGCGGCCGGCCGGGGGCGCAGATCACCAGGCGCAGCATGCTGTGGCCCCAGCGGCTGGCCCAGGCGTCGTTGGCCTCGGCGAGCAGGTAGTCGATCCGGTAGACCCGCGCCGGATCCAGCGTGCCGAGCGGTTGGCGGGCGAAATCGCGGCCGGCGTTGAGGTAGGCGTAGCCCTCCGCGCAGGGCTGTTGCTGGGCTGGCGTCCAGGCGAAATGCTCGCGCAGGTAACGCGCCAGGGAAGGGCGGCGACAGGCGTAGGCGGGGTCGAGAAGGAAGTACTCCATATTCACCGCGACGAATTCCAGCGCGCTGCTCAGCTCGTAGACGTCCGGGCTGCGCGCCACCTGGCGGTTGCGCCATTCGCGCTGGCCGCGGCGGCCGACCTGCTGCGGCCAGCCGGCCAGATCGAGCAATTGCGGGTCGTCGCTGAGGGTGAAACGGCGTGCGCTCTGGCCGCGGCAGGTATCCGGCAAACCGACCGGACCGAGGCTGGCGAGCCGCTGCCTGCACCTGTGCAGCAGGCTTTTCTGCGCGGGAGCCCAGAGCTGCGCGCGGTCGTAGAGGTGGGTCAGCTCATGCAGCACGGTGGCCAGCAATTCGCGGCGCACCGTACCGTGCGGGCGTTTGGTCCGCTTGCTGGCGGCGCTGCCGTCGGCCAGCGCGGGCAAGAGTCGGGCATTCAGTTCGATACCGCTGAAGCGCCCGGCGCGGCCGTAGACCTCGGCTGGCAGTTCGCGCCAACGCAGCTTTACCGGCCGATCCAGTTGCTGTTTGAAGCGTGGCGGTAAGGCCTGCATCGCCTCGTCGATCAGCGCCTGACTGGCTTGGCGCTCGGCGCGGCTCAGGTCGTCGTCGGTAAGGGTCAGGCGCAACCCGGCCTGGCTACCGACGCTGACCCACAGCGCCAGTATCGGCAGCCAGGTGCGCGCCAGTCTCACAGCGCCAGTATGGCTTCGGCCAAGGCCAGGTCGGAAACGCCCTGGGCTCCGGGCAGGCGGTTGCGGATCTCGCCGAGTGCCGCTTCCAACTGCGCACCGCGGATCGCGCCTTGGCTGGCGACGAAACTGGCGGCATCGTCGCGCGCCGCCAAGACCACTTTCGAATCGCGGATCGAGGTGGTGGTATCCGAGGTGAAGTCGAGGCTGCGGTCCAGTGCGCGGATGATGATGTTACTGGTGGCGGCCAGGGTTTGCGCCTGGGCACTGCCGGCGAACAACGCGAGGGCAACTGCGGCGCAGAGCAAGGAGCGATGCATGGTGAACTCCGATAGAGCTGGAAAGTGTCGAGGGGTGTCGGCTTGGATGGTGCTCGGGCGTCTCGGTTCCTTCGCTTCGAGCAACGAGCTGCCACGTGCCGGCGCAGGCCTGTTAGCGTAGCGGAAACCCCTGCGTGGCGAATATGGTCTCGGCAATATGCCTTGCGAAGGCTATGTCCCAATTGGTTGTTGCAACAGCCAACAGGCCAAAACAACGCGTCTGTGGGAGCCAGCTTGTTGTGGTTCGGCACTCCGACGATGCTTTTCGCGGTGAGATGGATCGCCAGCAAGCTGGCTCCTACGAAGAGCTTCGGCTCCGCGCAACACAAAACTGGGATATAGCCTTGCGAAAGGGCGCCCAGGGAAGGCGCCGGAACATCGCGTGGGATTAAGCGGGTATGCCGCCAGGACCCGAAGACATCGCCCTGCGGCAGGCCCATCAACGACTGAGGATCGCTTGCGCCAGTTGCATGTCGTCGGCGATCAAGTGCGGTGCCCGCTGGCGAATATGCTGCAACGCCGCCTGTAAGCGCACGCCACGGATATCCCCGGCGCTGGCGATAAAACTGGCCGCGTCGTCGCGTGCGGCGAGCACGATTTTGTCATCGCTCAGCGATGAGGACACATCGATGGTGGCATCGGTGGTGGCGCGAACGGCGCCCGCGACCGCGTCGGTGGTCACCACGAAGCTGGTGGCCGAAGCGCTGGCGGCGAAACTGAGTAATGCACTGAGGCTGAACAGGCGTAGTAGGGTCATGGTGAAGCTCCTTCTAAGCAAACGAAACGGTGATCGAACGGCACAGCTTTGACAGGGCAATCCTCGTTTAGGTTGCGACCGCCTGGCGCTTGGCTGCCTATGTGCCTTGGCGCACCTGGAAAGTAGGGCCGCGGTTGGCGTGGAGGGCGGGCCAATAGCGATCGAGCGAAGATTTTATGGCGATGGGTTGCCGACGAAACTTTGTCGGAATGCCCGCGGTCAATAACCGGGAACTGGCGCCGGTGGCCGGGAAAGGCTCCGTAGAGCGACGTTTTCCCGCACAGGGAACTGTGCCGCCGACCAGCTTGCCCTGCTCTTTCTCTGCTGTAGAGCAATAACGACTAATTGCGCTTACCGAGCAGGGTTGCTCGGTTCGGAGAGGGGGTTATCTCGGAATATGATCATTCTCGTGGGATCGAAAATCGATCAGGCCAGCATTCAAGGCTCCCTTGGTAAACCGGAATACAGCTATTTCTTCCTGATGAGGGACTTCGTTCCGGCACTCGAACGTCTCGGCCGCGTGCATATCGTAGAAAGTACCGAGCAAATCGAAACGCTCTGCGAGTGCTACAGGGCCGCCGGCGAAGCAGTGGTTTTCTTCAGTTTCAGCCCGCCCCATCAAGTCCCGTTGGGGCTCAGCTGCCCGACCGTGGTGGTGTTCGCCTGGGAGTTCGACAGCCTGCCGTCGATTGTCTGGGACGATAATCCGCAGAACGATTGGCGCTATACCTTCGCCAATCTACAGGGCGTGGTGTGCACCAGCCGCGAAGCCGCCCGGCTGGTGGAAAGCCATACGCCCGCCGACTTCCCGGTGATCGCCCTGCCGGCGCCGGTCTGGGATCGCTATGGTGCCGGGCGCGTGCCACAGCGCTTGCCGCTGCACCTGGGCGGGCGGCAATTCCCGTTCGCCGGGGTGGTCATCGACAGCCCGACCCTCGGTTTGTCCGCGGATGGGCTGGTGCGCAAACCGGGCGAAGCGCCGCCTGAATCGTCGGCTCATGCCGGGACGCAAGCGCAACCACCGGAAAGCGTGCGCTTCGCCGAAACCTGGCAACTGAGTAAAGCCTTGTTGCGCAGTTGGTGGCGCGAGGTGCGTCAGCCGCTGGCCCCGGCCAGCGCGTCAGCCGCTGGCGCACCGCAAGAGCCTGAGGCGCGAACCACCGCCGAAGCGCCGCTGCAACCTATCGCGGTCGACGGCGTGGTCTATACGACCGTGTTGAATCCGGCCGATAGTCGCAAGAACTGGATCGATGTGGTCACCGCGTTCTGCTGGGCGTTCAAGCACAACGACGATGCCACCCTGATCGTCAAAATGACCCACCACGACCTGGAGTTTTACCGGATCGTGCTGATCACCCTGTTGTCGCGCCTGGCGCCGTTCCGCTGCCGGGTGATCGTGTTGCACGGCTTTCTCGAGGACGCGCAATACCGCGAGCTGATCGAGGTCTCGACCTATTACGTCAACGCCTCGTCCGGCGAGGGCCTGTGCCTGCCGCTGATGGAGTTCCTCAGTTCGGGCAAACCGGCTATCGCGCCGGTGCATACGGCGATGGCCGACTACGTCACCGCGGACATGGCGTTTCTGCTGCAGACCGCGCTCGAACCCTTCTGTTGGCCCCATGACCCCACTGGCGTATTCGCCACCCATCGTCACCGCTTGAACTGGCAATCGCTGTTGGAGGCCTTCAAGACCAGCTACCGGATCGCCCGCGGCGACCCCGAACGCTACCTCGAGATGTCCAGGCATGCCGCGCAAGCCATGCAGGCGTTCGCCTCGATAGACGTGGTCGCCAAGCCTTTGGCCAGCTTCGTCGGCGATCTCCTGCAACGCAACGAGGCACCACGCAGTCAGTGGCCGAATCTTATTCAGCAGGATGCGAGTGTCATGTCATGAGGATTCTGGTTTATTCGCAAGTCACCGCCGCGCACATCGCCACCAGCATGGGCGCGCCGGAATACAGCTATTACTTCGTGCTGCGCGACTTTCTGCCGGTGCTGCAGGGGCTCGGCGAGGTGCAATTCGTCGAGCATCCGGAGCTGGAAGTCGACCGCCTCTACGACGAGGCCTGTGCGCTGGGCCTGCGCTGCGTGTTTTTCTCCTTTTCGCCGCCGCAGAAAACCCCGGTCGATTTGCGTTGCCCGACCATCCCGGTGTTCGCCTGGGAGTTCGACAGCATTCCCAACGAGCACTGGCTCGACGATCTGCGCCAGGATTGGCGTTATGTCCTGGGCAAGTGCGGGGTGGCGATCACCCACTCGCAGCTGACCGTGCACGCGGTGCGCAAGGAGATGGGCGCGGGCTATCCGATCGTCGCCATTCCTTCGCCGGTATGGGACAAGTTCGCGGCGATCAGGCGGCAGCCGATGAAGCTGCCACTGGCTAAACCGGTGCTGCTGAAGGTCCGCGCCGGGGTGGTGGTCGATAGTCACGACCCGGCGCTGAGCCCCTATATTTTCGGCCAGAACGCCACCGCCAGGGTGGTGCAGGCGATTCGCGAGTACGAACACGCGACGAATCGCCAGCAGCCGGCTCCGGTCGCCGTAGCGCCATCGACCCTCCGCCAGCAATCGCGTTATCGCGTTACCCGGCGTTACCTGGGCGAGTGGTACCGCAAGGCGCTCGGTCGGCATTTGCCCTTTCTGCCGAACGTCCTGCCGGCACCGGTGTTCGAACTGGTGCGCGAGGATCCGGGCAAGCGCCTGGAACCGCGCAATACCGTGGAGCCCAAACAACCGCCCGCCACGGGCGTGACGCCGCTGATGCCCGAGTGGCTGCCGGGCGATTCGCAGTTGAGGTTGTCCGGGGTGATATTCACCGCGCTGTTCAATCCGTACGACGGCCGTAAGAACTGGGCCGATATGCTCACCGCATTCTGCGCGGCCTTTCGCGACACGCCCGATGCCACCCTGGTGTTCAAGCTCGGGCACAACGAATACCTCTCGGCGATGCACGACATGCTGATCTGGATGGCGCGCATGCCGCGCTTCAAATGCCGCATCGTACTGCTGCACGGCTACCTCGACGGCGGCGAGTTCGATGCGTTGATCCGCGCCAGTGCTTTTGTCGTCAACGCCTCCCATGGCGAAGGCCAGTGCCTGCCGTTGATGGAGTTCCTGTCCTGCGGCAAACCGGCGATCGCTCCACGTCACTCGGCCATGGCCGACTATATCGACGAGCAGGTGGCATTCGTCGTCGACAGTTGGCTGGACGCCAGCGCCTGGTCCCACGACCCGCGCCTGGCTTATCGAACGCAACGCCACCAGATCGACTGGGCATCGCTGAAAGCCGCCTACCTGGCCGCTTACAACTGTGTGAAGAACGAGCCCGAACGCTACCGGCAGTTGTCGCGCAACGCCGTCGTGCGCATGCGCGAGCATTGCTCGCGGGACGCGGCGACGCAGACCCTGTCGACTTTTCTGCAGTTCGAGCAAAGGGCTTACGCATGAGGCGCTTGAGCGACTGGTGGAACCGCCTGACCCAGCCTGCGCAAGGGGCAGCGCTGTCGGCGGTGGCCGCGCCGGGGTATATCGATTCGCGCGATTGCGGCTTGATCGATGCGGTGCAGAGCGGCTGGTTTCTCAATGCCAGCGACGAGCTGTTTTCCGGCTTCGCGATCGGCGCCGAGGACGTGGTGCTGGATGTCGGCTGCGGCGCCGGTGGCGCCACCCTGTTCAGCGCCAACCGCGGCGCCCACGTGGTGTTCAGCGACGTGGTCGCGGAGAAGATCGAGGCGCTACGCGAGAAACTCGCGCAGACCCCGGCCCGCGCCGTCGAAGGCCTTGTCTCGGACAGCAGCCCGCTGCCGTTGGCCGATGCCTACGCGACCCGGGTGATCGCCCTCGAAGTCCTCGAACATGTCGAGGACCCGGCGGCGGTGCTCGGCGAACTGGTGCGGGTCGGCCGCCCTGGCGCGCTCTACCTGCTGGCGGTGCCCGACCCAGTCGGCGAGCGGATCCAGGCGAGTTGTGCACCCGCGCAGTATTTCCAGCCGCCCAACCATATCCATGTATTCGAGCGCGAGGCGTTCGGCCGTTTGGTCGAGGACGCCGGGCTGGCGATCGAGCGGCGCGCATCCTACGGCTTCTATTGGAGTCTGTGGATGCTGATCTATTGGGCGCAGCTCAAGGCTTCCGGCGAGCAGCGCTCGGGCGAAACCCATGACGTCGTGCATCCGCCCTACACACCCTTGCTCGACGACTGGGCGCACCTGTGGCACCGGCTTATCCAGATGCCCGAATTCGCTCCGATCAAACAGCAGTTGGATCGCCTGATGCCCAAGAGTCAGGTCATAGTCGCGCGCAAACCGGCATGACCGCGCCTTCGCAGGCCGTTGAAAAACGTAGGCGAGGCAGCCAGCGCAATACCGATGGCGGCCCCGCAAAAACAGGCGAAAAAGCGGACTGGGCTCGCACGCGAGTTTACGAGTTGTAAATGAGCATTTTGACTGGGCTCGCATCCGAGCCTGTTTTTAACGCTGCGATGGCAACGCAGGTAGTTTTTCAACTGCCTGCTAGATGTTTACCCACCCCTCATGGGAATCCACATATGCTGAACCGGATCAAGCGTCTGATGGCGCCCCCACTCTCATCGGAACTGCAACCGGTCGCCGAAGCCGAACCGCAGGCCCCCGTGCAACAGCTGCCCGTACAACACGAGTTGGACCTCGACATCGGTTTGATCGACATCCATGTCAGCGGCTGGATCCAGAACGACACCGGCGAGTTGCTCGAAGGTTTCGCCGTCGGTCCTGAGGACAGGGTGCTCGACATCGGTTGCGGCGACGGCGGCTATGCCAAATTTTGCGCCAGGCACGGCGCCGAGATGATTCTCGCCGACGTCAATCTCGAGAGCCTGAAAATCGCCCGGCAACGCTTGCAGACGGAAGCGCCGCGCAGCGTGCAGATCCTGCTCACCGATGCCAACCCGCTGCCGCTGCTCGACGCCAGTGTGACCAAGGTGGTGGCCATGGAAGTGCTCGAGCATGTCGACGACCCCGGGCAATTCATGGCCGAGCTGGTGCGCGTTGGCAAACCCGGCGCGCAGTTTCTGCTGAGCGTTCCCGGCGAAACGATCGAGGGCGTGCAGCGGCATATCGCGCCGCCGACCTACTTCGAGAAGCCCAACCATATCCGCATCTTCAAGCAGGGCGAGTTGGAACAGCTGGCGCGCGACGCCGGGTTGATCGTCGAGCGCAGCAGCCACTACGGCTTTTACCACTCGGTGTGGTGGGCGTTGTATTGGGCCTGCGAAAACCAACCGCTCAACCCGCCCTGGCACCCGTTGCTGGAGCGCTGGTCGGAAACCTGGACGACCCTGCTGTCGCTGCCCGCCGGCGCGCGGATCAAGCACGCCCTGGATGCGGTAATGCCGAAAAGCCAAGTGGTAATCGCGCGCAAACCCTGAGCGGAGCGATGCGCATGAAAAACGCGATCGAAGATATCGAGTTGCTACGCGGCTTCGCCGTGCTGCTGGTGGTAGTGCACCATGCCCAATCGAACCTGATCACCTGGACGACCCCGGCGCTGACGCGTTTCTACAGCTATTTCGGCGGCTGGGTCGGCGTCGACCTGTTCTTCGCAGTGTCCGGCTTCGTCATCGCCCGCAGCCTGGTGCCGCGCCTGCGCAGCCAAGCCGATGGCGCCGCCGCATGGCGCGAGACCTTGTCGTTCTGGGTGCGCCGCGCCTGGCGCCTGCTGCCGTCGGCATGGCTGTGGTTGCTGGTGACCCTGATCGCCACCCTGGCGTTCAACAGCTCCGGGGTTTTCGGCAGCATCGAAGCCAATCTCGAGGCGACCGTCGCGGCCGTTCTGCAGGTCGCAAATATCCGTTTCGCCCAGGCCTTCATGCAGTGGGAATACGGCAGCAGCTTCGTCTACTGGAGCCTGGCGCTGGAGGAACAGTTCTACCTGCTGTTTCCCTTGCTGATCCTGTTCAGTCGCCGTTGGCTGCCCTATGTCCTGCTCGGTCTGGTGGCGCTGCAATTGTTTGTGCCGCGTTCGGTGATGTTGATGATGTTCCGCACCGACGCCCTGGCCCTCGGCGTACTGATCGCGCTGTGGAGCGTTCAGCCGTCCTATCGCCGCTTGCAACCGCTCTTGCTCGTCCGCCGCGGGCTCGGCGTCGGCATACTGCTGGCGCTGTTGCTGTGCCTGTGCATCCTCGGCTCCGAGCCATTGACACTGTTTTCCATGCGCATCGGCGTGATCGCATTGCTGGCGGCGACGCTGGTCTGGATGGCCTCCTACGACCGGGACTTGCTCTGGCCCAAGGGCGCCTGCAAACGCCTGATGATCTGGTTCGGCACGCGCTCCTACGCCATTTATCTGATCCATATCCCGGCGTTCTTTTTCACCCGCGAAATCTACTACCGCCTCTACCCGCGGCAGGGCGATTTCGGCGAGCCGTTCTTCTACCCCTTCGTGTTCACGGCGGCCGTGCTGATCGTCGTGCTCAGCGAACTCAACTATCGCCTGATCGAGTGCCCTTTGCGCGAGCGCGGCAAGCGAATCGCTCAGCGCCTGTTCGCCAGGCCGGTGCCGCAGGTCCGGGTGGACGCGCCGGTTCACGGCCCATAAGAACGACCCTTTGCAGGTGGTTTTTAGCCATAGCGTAGCCAGGATGCCGACCATGCCCTTTATTTCTTACGCGCAAAACTTCGAAGATGTGATGCTCTGGCGCACGCTGAGACTGTTCGGCCCGGGCTTCTATATCGACGTCGGCGCCAACCACCCGACCCGCGATTCGGTGACCCGCTCGCTGTACGAACGTGGCTGGCGCGGGATCAATATCGAACCGGTGCGGCACTACCATGAGTCGCTGTGCGCCGAGCGCCCCGAGGATATAAACCTGTGCCTGGCGGTGGGCGACAAGGCGGACCAGCTGGAGTTCTTCGAGTCGCCGGAAACCGGGCTCTCGACCCTGAGCGCGGAAGTGGCACAACGGCAAAGAGCCGGGGGCGTCGACTTCATTTACCGCACGGTCGAAACGCGAACGCTGAACAGTATCTGTGCGGAGCACATCGGCCGCGAAGTGCCGATTCATTTCCTCAAGATCGACGTCGAAGGCTTCGAGGAACAGGTGCTCAGGGGCATCGACTTCCAGGTGTGGCGGCCCTGGATCATCCTCATCGAATCCGCATTCGACAGCGATCCGCAATGGGCATCGATCCTCCTCGCGGCCGACTATCAATTCGCCCTGTGCGACGGCATCAACCGTTATCACGTGGCCAAGGAACACCGCCACCTGCTCGTGCCGCTGTCGATGCCGCCGAACTTTTTGGATGATTTCCAGCTATGCGAGGGCCATCACTTCAGCCACCCCAGCGAAGATGCGGCGGCTTTGCGGGCGCAGTTGGACAGCGTCACGGCGCGTATGGCGTCGGCCGAGTCACAGCTGGCGGCCATCTACGGCAGCCGCTTGTGGGGGCTTGTCAGGGCTTTCGACTGGCTCAGAGGGCGGTAGTGGCCTGTAGGACGGCATGCGCTGTTTTTTACGGGGCACAGCGCCTCACCGAATCGAGAGTTTGCGGAAGGCCATCGCCAGTATTCTCGGGTCCGCGGAAGCGGGTTTATGCGCGTCCGGCAGCTGGAAGGTGAAGGTATTGAGCCCCGTGCGGAACAGTTCGGGAGGAACCTGGAAGCGGATTTCACGCTCGCCACCGTAGAATTTACCGGAATAGACCTGTTCGCCATTCAGCCCGATCAGCAGCCTCTGTTTGTCGAGAAAGCCTGCCAGCAACTCGATTTCGCCCCGCAGCGCCTGTTGGGTTTGTCCGTCGAGCACCAGATGCAGCTTGGCTGCGCGCCCTTCGCTCCAACGAAAGCCCGGTTCCAGCTCATAAAAACTATCGAACGCCGCTTGCTCCGAATCGTAAGAAACCTCGATCAGCCCTGTGACTTTGGGCAGCTGTCGGCTATAGAACTCGGACAATCGCCGCTCGTGCCGGGCCTCGTTGTGAAGAAATTGCGGGTAGCGCCAATCGAACAGGTATTCGGGGTATAGATCCACGTTCGGTTCGACGTTCCAGTGCATGCCATAGGGGTTGAACAGCGCCTGGTAGGTGTTGATAGGGATCGCCAGCAGACCGCTGCCGAGCAGCGCCGCGTAGGCCAGCCTGCGCCTTTGCCGTAACGCCCCCAGGGCGCTGAACAGGCCGACATAGAGGCCGGGCAAGGCGTCGACCAGCAGCCGCGGGCCGAACGACCAGCCAGCCCACCAATGGGGGAATTGGCTGATCGAGAGCAGGTGGGCGGTCGGCCAGGCCAGGCTGATCAGGCTCAAGCTCAGCAAGGCCTTGTTGCGCACGGCCAATACCAGGGTCAGCAGCAGGGACACCGCGATAAAGGGCGAAAAAATCAGTAAGCCCCGTGCCGGGCTGAGCAGGTTGGCGTATAGCGCCGTGGCGAATTCGCCGCCCTCAAGGCGTTTCGGCAAGTAGTAGTCGGGCAGGATCTGCGCGAATTCGCCGATGCTCCAGCCCATGAAAGCCAACAGCAGCAGGCCCAGGGTGAGGGCGGCGAGCAGCGAGGATTTCCTGTCCTGAATGAAGTAATACAGCAGCAGGAAAGGCGCCAGCAGCGCCAGGGTCGGCCGGCAGAGGTAGGCCAGAAACAGGCAGGCGCCGATCAGCAGCGGCCTCAGCAGTTCTGGCGGCCGGCGGCTAACCGGCTGTTGAGCGATTGCCTGGGTTGCCGATCCCAGGGTTTGCACCGGCCGGCTAAGTAGCAGAAAGATCGCCGCACTGGAAAAAACCAAGGCGTAGTCGTGCGACCACAGCGCGGTCCCCACCGTGCTGGCGAGCGAGCTGCCGAACCAGCACAAGCCGGTCAGCAACAGGCTCGGCGTTCTCGGCAAGTAGAGCCTGGCGGTGCGGTAGAGGATGAAGGCGATCAGCAGGGCGGCCAATGCGGTGAGCGCCATCTGCACAAGGTGCTCGTCGCGGGTCATATCGAAACCCAAGGCGTTGGCGACCGCTACGAAAGGGGCGCTGAGCAAGGCGGTACCCAGCGGGAAGTAGTGGTAGAAATGGCCGGCCTTGCGCTGGATAACGTAGCCATAGCTGTCCAGCAGGGGCTTGCCGTAGACGTCGAGCTTGAGCGTGCCATGCTGCGCAAGGGCCTGGCTGACCAACAGGGTGCCGCGCGGATCGCTGCGGGTGTTGTAGGTTTCCTGTGTGGCGATCACCGTCACGATCAGCGCCGCGAGCAGCCAGCCGAACCAGCGGTATCTGTTGCGCGCGAAGCCGCTATGGAGTTTTTCAGACACGAGGAAGGATGAGGTCATAGGGGCTTGGGTGACTGCATCGGCATGTGTGGGATTCAAAGCGAAAGCCGTTTGAACAGAAACTCCGGCGTGTGTCTGATGATCGCCATGATCGGCAGCCAGTACCCAGGCGTGTAGAGCTGGTCGCGTTTCTTCAGGATGGCCTTCTCGATATCCATGGCGACCTGTTCCGCACTGGCCCATAGCGGGCCCTTGGGCAGCTCCGCGGTCATCGGCGTATCGACGAAGCCGGGCTTGATCGTCAGCACCTGCACGCCGCTTTTATGCAGACGATTGCGCAGTCCTTGCAGGAAGATGCCCAGCGCGCCCTTGGCGGTGCCGTAGACGTAATTCGACTGGCGGCCGCGGTCGCCCGCCACCGAGCCGATCACCGCGATGCAACCTTTGCCCTGCACCTCGAAGCGCGGGGCCAGCAGCGTCAGCAGGGCGATGATGCTCAGGGCGTTGACGGTCAGTTCCCGCAGCGTCGTTTCCACGCTGTTCTCGCAGGCTTTCTGATCGCTCAGGGTGCCGTAGGCGATGAGCACGGTGTCCAGGCCGTCCAGCTCGGCGATGATTTCATCCAGCAGCGGCTTGTGGCGTTCGAACGCCATGGCATCGAAAGCGCCATAGCCGACCTTATGGGCGCCGCGGATGCTCAGATCGCTGGCCAGGGTCGCCAGGCGTTCCTGGTTGCGCGCCAGCAGATAGAGGTGGGCGCCCTGGCTGGCGAAGCGTCGGGCGGTGGCTTCGGCGATCGCCGAGGTGGCGCCGATGATCAGGATTTTTTCCATGGGTTATTCCAGCCCCAGGCGTTGCGCTTGTCGGGAGATGAATTTGCCCTGCGCGCCGTAGCGCGCGCGGACCGCTTGCAGCTGTTCCCAGTCGGGGTAGCTGCGCTTGAAGGTCTGTTCGCTCATGCGCGCATCCTTGCTCAGGTAGATGCGCCCGCCGTGCTCCAGCACCCGGGCGTCCAGCTCGTCGAGCAGCGCCAGCAAGCCGCTGTCGTACTTGAAGTCCAGGGCCAGGCTGTAGCCTTCCAGGGGGAACGACAGCGGATTGCGGTTCTGCTCGCCGAAGACCTTGAGCACGGCGAGAAAGGAGCCGCGGCGCGAGCCGGCGATGCGCCTGAGGATCGCCTGCATGCTCTGCAACCCCGCCGCCTTGGGGATCACGAACTGATACTGCAAAAAGCCTCGCTTGCCATACAGTCGGTTCCACTGCCCGATACCGTCGAGCGGGTAAAAGAAGCGCCGGTAGTCGACCCGCCGCTCGGCTTCGGCCTGGCGCACGCACCGGTAATACAGGCTGTTGAATGCTTGCACCGAGGCGTGATTGAGCAGGGCCGCGGGCATATCCAGGGGCACGTCGAGGTGGCGTTTGCGCGGTAGCTGCAATGGGCCGTCCAGCGCATGCTCGCCGACCATCAGCACTGAACGCCCCAGCTCGGCGCCGCGGGCCAGGCAGTCGATCCAGGCCACGGAATAGGTCCGCTGCCGCTGGCTTTCGAACCCTTGCAGCGCGTCTTCCAGGTTGGCGAGCTTGAAGGTGGTCTGGTTGATGTAGGCGCTGCGAATCGGCGTCAAGCGCAACGCGACTTCGAGAATCAGCCCGGTCAGGCCCATACCGCCGCACGTGGCGTGGAACAGTTCGGCATGCTCGCTGCGCGAGCAGGTCAGCAAGCTGCCATCGGCCAAGCCGAGCAGCAGTTCGTCGACGTATTCGCTGAAACAGCCGTGCAGGTGATGATTCTTGCCATGCACGTCGCTGGCCACCGCGCCGCCGACCGTGACGAAACGGGTGCCCGGCGTCACCGGCAGGAACCAGCCGCGCGGCAGCAGAAAATCCAGGAGCTGATCGAGGGTGGCGCCGGCTTGGCAGCGCAAAGAGCCGCGGCTCGCATCGAACGCCAGCAGGTGCTGCAAATGGCGGGTATTCAGCACGCAGTCGTGCAGGGCGCTGTCGCCGTAACTGCGGCCCATGCCGCGACCGAGCAGCGACCGATGCGCGCCGATCAACGCGCAACTGGCACTGACGGTCAGCGGCGCGAGCAGCTGCGCCTCGACCTGCGGATAGCGACCCCAACCCTGCAGCCGCATCAGGACGGCCTCGCATTGAAGACGAAACGCTTATCCAGCTCGTACTTGGCCACGTAGCCAATCGCCAGGCCGATGATGCCGCCCAGGTAACGCATCGCAGCGCTATCGAACAGGTAGACGAAAGCCAGTTCGAAGCCCCAGAAAATCACCGTCGTAATCACGCCCATCAGCGCATAGAACAGAAAAGTCCTGCTGTCGTGGGCGAGGTTCTGCGCTTTGAACTTGAAGATGAAGCGCTTATCCAACACGTACTTGACCATCAAGCCGACAGCGGTGCCGAGCAGCATCGAAAAGGAAAGGCTGTAGGGACCCCAGTAATTACGACTCACGACATCTTGTGTGCCGATGTTGCAAAAAGTGGCGATCATCGCCAAAAGTGCATAGTTAGTGGCCGCTTTCATAGGATTCCATATTGATGAAAGGCCAACCGCATGCATGCAACCGTACAGCTGCGCTCCTCTCTGGAACTGCTAAAAGGAATGATTGCCCTGATGCGCCCGCGTCAGTGGGTGAAGAATGCGTTCGTTTTAGGCCCGTTGCTCTTCGCGGGTGAGTTCCTCAACCCCCAGGCCATCGAGAAGGTACTTCTTGCGACCGTGCTGTTCTGTCTTGGTTCGGCGGCGGTGTACATCGTCAACGATCTGCACGACATCGAGCAGGACCGCCGCCACCCGAAAAAGTCGCATACGCGGCCATTGGCTTCCGGGGCCGTACCCATTCCCGTGGCCCTGCTGCTATTGCTGGCGCTCTATTCGGTGTTGCTGGCGGCCTGGTTCTTCATGCCGGCGGTGGTTCTGGTTATCGGGGTTTATCTGCTGGTCAATCTGGCCTACAGCTTCGTGCTCAAGCACAAACCGGTGATCGATATCTTCACCATTGCCACTGGCTTCGTTTTGCGTGTCTACGCCGGCGCCATGGCCCTGACGATCCCCGTCTCCTCCTGGATGTTCGTGACCACCCTATGCCTGGCCCTGTATCTGGCCGCGGTGAAGCGCCGGCAGGAACTCGCCAACAACGGCAGCCTGAGCCGCGAGGTATTGCGTTATTACACTCCGGGTCTAGTCGATCGTTATGCCGAAATGGCGGCGACAGGCGCGTTGCTGTTCTACAGCCTGTTCGTGATCACCTCCCGCCCGGAAATGGTCATCACCATTCCCCTGGTTTTGTACGGTTTGTTCCGCTACTGGTTCGTGGTCGAGGCCAAAGGGGGAGGCGAGTCGCCGACCGATGCGCTGCTGTCGGACTGGCAGCTACTGTTGACCGCCGTGCTCTGGGTCGTGGCTTGCGCCATAGCGCTCTGGCCGAATTAGACCTGGGAGCGCGCCATGGATGTGTCCTACCTGTTGATGCCTTTCGCCGCCTGGCTGGTGGCCGGTAGCTGCAAATTTCTCATCAACTGTATTCGCAGCCGGCGCCTGGCCTTCGACCTGATCGGCTACGGCGGCTTGCCCAGCAATCACAGCGCGATCGTCGGCGGCATGGTCTGCCTGATAGCCCTCAAACAGGGCATCGAGCACCCGGCATTCGGCGTCGCGCTGAGCCTGGCTTTTATCGTCATGCTGGATGCCGGCAGCCTGCGCCGCCAGGTCGGGCGGCAGGCCGAAGCGCTCAATCGCCTCGCTACGGAGGACGGCTGTGCCAAATTGCGGGAACGAATGGGCCATACCCCCCTCGAATTATTCTCCGGCTTAGCAGTCGGCGGGGCAACCGCCTGGGCACTGGATTACCTGCTCTGAAACTTTTCCGACACGCCTCCGCTCATAGCGTGGACATGCCGACGAACCTGGCGAGGATGGATATTTGCATGAGGCATCTCTTGGTTACCGGGCTCAGTGGTTTTGTCGGCCGTCATTTGCAGACATACCTGACGCAAAGCTCCCAGACGGATTGGCGCCTCCTGCAGCCGGGCCGCGCCGAGCTGTTGCAGCCCGATAGCCTGGATTCGATGCTCGCGCCGCAGTGCCCGGATGCGGTTATCCATCTGGCCGGGCAAACCTTCGTTCCAGAGTCTTTTCGCGACCCCGCGCAGACGTTGCAGGTCAACCTGATCGGCACGCTCAATCTGTTGCAGGCGCTCAAGCGCCGAGGCTTTGCCGGCACCTTTCTCTACGTCAGCTCGGGCGATGTCTACGGGCAGGTGGCGGAGCACGCCTTGCCGATCGGCGAAACCCTGGCGCCGCAGCCGCGTAACCCCTATGCGGTGAGCAAGGCCGCCGCCGAGCTGCTGTGCCGGCAATGGAGCCATGTCGAAGCCTGGCGCATCGTCGTGGCGCGTTCGTTCAACCATATCGGCCCCGGTCAGGGTGAGTCGTTCGTGGTGTCGAACATGGCCAGGCAGATCGCACGGGTGCGCCTCGGCTTGCAGCCGCCTTGTCTGGAGGTGGGCGATATCGATGTAACCCGCGATTTTTTAGACGTACAGGATGTCATCGCGGCGTATTTGCTGTTGTTGCACAAAGGCCGAAACGGCGAGATCTACAACCTGTGTTCCGGGCGCGAGCGCTCCGTGCGCGAGTTGATCGTCGAGATGGCCGGCCTTGCCGAAGTGAATGTCGAGCTGGTGCAGGACCCGGCTCGCATGCGCAGGGCGGAGCAACGTCGGGTAGTGGGCAGTTCCGACAAGCTGCAAAGAGAAACTGGCTGGAAACCCGCAGTAAATATCACGGAAACCCTGCGCAGAGTGCTCTCTGACTGGGATGCGAGAGAACGACCACGATGAGTAAGAATGCACTGATTACCGGTATCACCGGGCAAGACGGCGCCTACCTGGCGAAATGGCTGCTGGACAAGGACTACCAGGTATATGGTCTTGTGGCGCGGCGCAGCAGCGATACACGATGGCGCTTGCGCGAGCTGGGCATCGAATCGCGGATCACTTACCTGGAAGGCGACCTGGCCGATGCCAGTTCGGTACAGCGGGCGATCGTCAGGGCCCGCCCCGACGAGCTGTACAACCTGGGCGCGCAGAGCTTCGTCGGCAGCTCCTGGGATCAACCGATCACCACCGGTGTGGTCGATGGGCTGGGGGTCGCGCATGTGCTCGAAGCGATTCGCCAATCCAGCCCGCACACACGCTTCTATCAGGCCTCGACGAGCGAAATGTTCGGTTTGATCCAGGCCGAGCGCCAGGACGAAAACACCCCGTTCTACCCACGCAGCCCCTATGGCGTGGCCAAGCTGTACGGCCATTGGATCACCGTCAATTACCGGGAAAGTTTCGCTCTGCACGCCTCCAGCGGCATTCTCTTCAACCACGAATCGCCGTTGCGCGGCATCGAGTTCGTCACCCGCAAGGTCACCGACGCGGTGGCGCGGATCAAGCTGGGCAAGCAGCGCCAACTGCATCTGGGCAATATCGATTCGCAGCGCGACTGGGGTTTCGCCGGCGATTACGTCGAGGCGATGTGGCTGATGCTGCAGCAGGACCAGGCCGACGATTACGTGGTGGCCACCGGGGTCACCACCACGGTGCGGGAAATGTGCCGCATCGCTTTCGCCCACGTGGAACTCGACTACCTCAAGCACGTCGTGGTCGACCCGAAGTTTTTCCGCCCCGCGGAAGTGGACATCCTCCTGGGCAACCCGGCCAAGGCCGAGCGGGTGCTGGGCTGGGCGCCGAAGACCAGCCTCGACAGCCTGATCCGCATGATGGTCGATGCCGACCTGAGACGCGTGGCCGGGGAGTAACCCATAGCCCCGTCCGGCGGCGCCCGAGCCGCCTGGAGAACCCCGGGTCGATCGATCTGCTGATATTCGTAGTAACAGAGCGGCCTCCTACCCGGATGACATCGTTCATTTCGACGATTGATACGGCAGGATTCAACAGTGACGGCGAGTATGGTTGGTGCGGTATGGAATTACCGCGGATTCGTTCTGGGCAGCGTCAAGCGCGAGTTTCAAACGCGCTATCGCAATTCCTTGCTGGGCGCGACCTGGACGATCCTTAATCCGTTATCGATGATCGTGGTCTACACGGTGATCTTTTCTCAATTGATGAGAGCCCGCCTGCCCGGCGTGGACAACAGCCTGGCCTACGGCATCTACCTGTGCGCGGGGATTCTCGCCTGGGGCTTTTTCGCCGAGGTGATCGGGCGCAGCCAGTCGGTGTTTCTGGAACACGCCAATCTGATCAAGAAGCTCGCCTTCCCGCGCATCTGTCTGCCGCTGATCGTGGTGCTGAATGCCGGGGTGAACTTCGCGATCATCTTCGCGCTATTTCTCGGTTTCCTCCTGGTGACGAACAACTTCCCCGGCTGGGCGCTGCTCGGGATCGTCCCGGTATTGTTCGTGCAAACCGCGTTTTCCATCGGTCTGGGAATCATCCTTGGCGTGCTCAACGTGTTCTTTCGCGATGTCGGGCAGTTCGTCGGGATCTTTCTGCAGTTCTGGTTCTGGTTCACCCCCATCGTCTACCCGCTGTCGATTCTCCCCGAGGGCATTCAGCCGCTGATCGACCTGAACCCCATGGCGCCGCTGATCGCCGCGTACCAGGGCATCTTCGTCTACGGCCAATGGCCGGACTGGCACGCGCTCTGGCCGACCGCGTTGCTCGCCGCCGCGCTGTGCCTGTTGGGCATGCGCCTGTTCCGCAAACGTTCCGGCGAAATGGTGGATGAACTCTGATGGGCAGTATTCGCGTTAGCCAACTGGGTAAGGCTTATAAACAATACCCGACGCGTTGGGCGCGCCTGGCGGAATGGATGATTCCGTTCTCGGCGCCGCGGCACCAACTGACCTGGGTGTTGCAGGACATCTCCTTCGCGGTCGAGCCCGGCGAGGCGCTGGGCATCATCGGGGTCAACGGCGCGGGCAAGAGCACGCTGCTGAAGATGATCACCGGCACCACCCAGCCGAATGCCGGGCAGATCGAGATCCACGGCCGGGTCGCCGCGCTGCTCGAGCTGGGCATGGGCTTTCACCCGGACTTCAGCGGCCGGCAGAACGTCTTCATGGCCGGGCAACTGCTGGGCTTGAGCATGGAGGAACTGCATGGGCTGATGCCCGAGATCGAAGCCTTCGCCGAGATCGGCGAATACCTCGACCATCCCGTGCGCACCTACTCCAGCGGCATGCAGATGCGCCTGGCGTTCAGCGTGGCGACGGCGCGGCGACCGGACGTGTTGATCGTCGACGAAGCCTTGTCGGTCGGCGACGCCTATTTCCAGCACAAGAGCTTCGATCGCATTCGCGCGTTCCGCAAAGCCGGCACCACCTTGCTGATCGTCTCTCATGACCGCCAGGCGATTCAGTCGCTGTGCGACCGCGCCATTCTCCTGGCCAGCGGCAGGCTGGCGCTGGAGGGCGCGCCGGAAGAGGTGATGGATTTCTACAGCGCCATGCTGGCGGAAAAGGAACAACGAACGGTGCGCCAGGAGCGCCTGCCGGGGGGGCAGATCCGCACCATTTCCGGCACCGGCGAGGCCTGCTTCAGCGATGTGGCGCTGCTCAACGAGCAGGAGCAGCGCATCGAAGTCGTTTCGGTCGGCAGCCAGGTCACCTTGCAGGTGACGGTGGATATCAAGGCCGATATAAGCCGCCTGGTGCTCGGTTTCATGATCAAGGACCGCATGGGTCAGGCGATCTACGGCATCAACACCCATCGGCTCGACCGGGCCCTGGAATACCTGCGGGCCGGCGAGCGGGTGGTGTATCGCTTCGCTTTTCCGGCGCGGCTGGGCAAGGGCAATTATTCGATCGCCCTGTCGCTGTCGCGCTTCGATTCGCACCTGGATACCAACTACGAATGGCGCGATTTCGCCCTGGTATTCCATGTCATCAACACCGGGCGGCCCGACTTCGTCGGCTGCGCCTGGTTGGATTCGCAAGTCGCCATCGAGCGGTCGTCGTCTGCGGTTATTTCTTCTGCAATTGAGGAAGAACAGCATGCGCTTCCTGATTGAATGCACCTATGTCTACGAGCACCCGCAGGACAATTCCGGTATCCAGCGTGTGGTGCGCAATGTGATCAAACAGCTCGATAGCCTGCCGGGGGATGTCGAATGCGTGCCGGTGATGATGCACGGCGGACAACTGTACCGGGTGCTGAGCCTGGCGCCGTTGAAGCCGCAAAAGCAGACGCCGATCCGCCAGGCGGCGATCATCCGCCTGGATCACGCGCGCAACCGCTATTGGTGGTGGCATTCGCGGCTCGAACGCGTGCGTCCGTTGCGCACCTCGCTCAACGCGCGGCGCGCCTTGTTCCTGCTGTGCAAGCTGCTCAGCCTGGCGATCACCGTGCCGCTGCGTGGCTTGCTCTGGCTCAACCGCAACTCGCGGCCGGCGCCGGAGCGCGCGGTGCCGTTGCAGGTCGAGGACGGCGATCAGCTGTTGTTGCTCGACTCGTCCTGGCACGCCGATTTCTTCGAGCTGGCCGAACGCCTCAAGCATCGCGGGGTGGGCATCGTCTCGGTGATCTACGACCTGATTCCGCTGACCCACCCGCAATTCTGCGACGCCGGCCTGGTCAAGGTGTTCGATCGCTGGTTCGACTGGGTCGCACGGACCGCCGACGGCTTCATGGCGATTTCCAAGACCACCAGCGAGCAGGTCGAGCGCGAACTGCAGTGGCGCCTCGGCGTGCAGGAGGCCAGTCGGCGCTGGCACGGATACTTCCACCTCGGCTGCGAGCTGGACCTGACCCGTGCCGACGAGCCGCTGTATCCCGCCTTGCGCCGGGTGTTCGGCAAGCGCGAGCCGGTGTACCTGATGGTCAGCACCATCGAGCCGCGTAAGAACCACGCCTATCTGCTCGACGCCTTCGACCGCCTGTGGGCGCAGGGCTCCACGGCGCGCCTGTGCATCATCGGCAAGGTCGGTTGGAAGTGCGATGCGTTGATCGAACGGATCCACAAGCATCCGTTGCACGGCAAGCGCCTGTTCATGTTCAACCGGATCAACGACCGCAGCCTGGAATATGCCTATTCCCATGCGCGCGCCCTGGTGTTTCCGTCCCATGCCGAAGGTTTCGGTTTGCCGCTGGTCGAGGCGATGCAGCGCGGGCTGCCGGTGATGGCCAGCGATATCCCGGTGTTTCGCGAGGTGGGCGGCGACTTCATGGCATATTTCGATCTGGCCGATCCGCACACCCTGGTCGAGCGGATCCAGGCGTTCGAAAGCTCGGGGCGGTTCCCGGCCGTACGGCCGGTGGTCGAGTGGCAGTGGGTGGGTTGGAGCGGCGCGGCCAGGCAGTTGGTCGCGGGAACCTTGAGCGGTCTGCAGCGGGCCACGTTGGCGCCCGCACCTGCCAAGGCGCCACTCTATGCGGATTGCCCTTAACGCACGGACTCTGCAAGCACCGCGTACCGGCATCGGCCAGTACCTGATCGAACTGATCGCTGCGTTGCGCGCCGACCCGCGGATCGAGCTGGAGCTCTTTCATGGCTGGGGTTGGAGCCGCGAAGTGCCGCGCGCGGCCTTGCCCGGTTACAGCCGCTGGGCGGCGTGGGCCAAGCAGGTGCCGGGTGCTTATCGCATCCGTCGGGCGCTCGATCAGCAGTGTTTCGCGCGTGGCGCGCGTTGTCGCGACACCGAGCTCTATCACGAGCCGAGCCTGTGGCCGCTGGATTTCGCCGGGCCGATGGTGATGACCCTGCATGACTTGACGCACCTGCACTACCCACACACCCAGCCGCCCGACCGCCTGGCGGAGATCGAGCGGCGCATCGGCCCGGCGCTCGAGCGGGCGCAATGCATTCTCACCGACTCGCAGTTCGTCGCCGATGAAATCAGCCGGCACTACGGCGTGGCCGCCGCGCGTTTGCAGGTCGCGCCCCTGGGCTGCGCCGAGCGTTTTCATCCGCGCCCTGCCCACCAGCTGCGCGTAGGCCTGGCGGCGTTGGGCCTGCAACCGGGCGCTTATCTGTTGTGCGTCGGCACCCTGGAACCGCGCAAGAACCTCAGTCAGGTGTTGCGCGCCCATGCCTTGTTGCCGGCGGCCGTGCGCGCGCGTTTCCCGCTGGTGGTCGCGGGCATGGCGGGCTGGCGCGGCGAGGATTTCGCCGTGGACTTGCAGCGCGCCTTGGCCAGCGGCCAGGTGCGTCTGCTCGGTTATCAGGATGACCGGGCGTTGGCCGAGCTGCTGGCCGGCGCGCGCATGTTGTTGTTTCCATCGCTGTACGAGGGCTTCGGTCTACCCGTGCTGGAGGCGATGGCCAGCGGGGTGCCGGTGGTACTGGCGCCGCGCGCCGCATTACCCGAAGTGGCCGGTGAGGCCGGGGTGTATATCGAACCCGGGGATGATCGGAGTTGGTGCGAGGCGGTTCTGCGCTTGATCGAGGACCCGGCGGAATGGCAGGCGCGCCGCGCCTGCGGTTTGCAACGGGCGCAGCGCTTCAGTTGGAAGCGCTGCGCGACCCACACGATTGCCGCCTACCGAAAGGCCTTGGAGCACTAGATGCGCGTACTACATTTGTTCAAAACCTATCTGCCGGAAACCGTCGGCGGTATCGAACAGGCGATCTATCAGATCTGCCAGAGCGGCATTGCCCACGGCATCCAAAGCCATGTGCTGACCCTCAGCGCTAAGCCTGAGCCGCGCGATCTGCTGCTCGCCAATCACCATGTGCATCGCGCCAAGCTGGATGTGCAAATCGCCTCCACGGGTTTTTCCTACAGCCTGTTCAGGCGCTTCAAGGCATTGGCGGCCGAGGCCGACGTGATCAACTACCACTTCCCCTGGCCCTTTATGGATGTGCTGCACTTCGCCGCGCGAATCCGCAAGCCGACGGTGGTCACCTACCATTCGGACATCGTCCGCCAGCAGCATCTGCTGAAACTCTATCGACCCTTGATGCACCGCTTTCTCGGCAGCGCCGACCGGATCGTCGCCGCCTCGCCGAATTACCTGGAAACCAGCGAGGTGCTGGCGCGCTACCGCGACAAGACCACGGTTATCCCCTATGGCCTGGATAAGCTGAGCTATCCGTTGCCTTCGTCGGCGCGTCTGGCGCAGTGGCGGCAGCGCTTCGGCTCGCGCTTCTTTCTGTTCGTCGGGGTCATGCGCTACTACAAGGGCCTGCATATTTTGCTCGAGGCCGTAAAGGGCACCGAATATCCGGTGGTGATCGTCGGCGCGGGGCCGCTGGAGTTGGAGCTGCGCGCGCAGGCACAGGCCCTGGGGCTGGATAACGTGCATTTCGTCGGGCGCCTGGGCGACGAGGACAAGGCTGCGCTGCTGCAACTGTGCAGCACCCTGGTGTTCCCTTCGCACCTGCGCTCGGAGGCGTTCGGCATTTCCCTGCTGGAAGGGGCGATGTTCGGCAAGGCGATGATCTCCAGCGAGATCGGTACCGGCACCAGCTACATCAACTTGCATAACCATACCGGCCTGGTGGTGCCGCCCAGCGATCCGTTGGCGCTACGCGAAGCGATGCGCGCGCTATGGGACAACCCGTGGTTGGCCGCGCAAATGGGCCAGCGCGCCGAGCAGCGCTATCGGCAGCTGTTCACCGCCGAGCGCATGGGGCGACAGATGGCCGCCCTGTACCGCGAGCTGCTGGTCGAGGAGCGCTTGCCGATCGGCGTGGGCGCCAGGTTCTGAGGCCGCCGGTCAGCGCCAGAACGGTTTGCTGATTTCCGCCAAGCGGTCGCTTTCGGTGATGCCGGCATCGCTCAGCAGGTATGCATCGAGCTTTGCCAGTTGCCTACGGCTGCGGGCATTGTGCCGCCACTGCTGTAGGGCGGCCAGCAGGCGATGGAGCCAGTGCCGATGAGTTGGGTTGAGCGTGGGCAGGCTGCTACTGAGGCTGCGTTCCATGGCGGCTGACCTTCCCGCATCGAGGCGGGTGTGGGATATGGGGAGCCATGATCGCGCGCTGCCGCGGCCAGGTGCAGCCACAGCAGTACAGCATTGTACGGGTGCAGTGTAGTTTTTCAGTCAACTGTTCTGCTTGCTGCGCTGGCTTCTGTATGGCCACTCCCGCTATAACCCGTCAGCCCGTAGGTTGGGTTAGCGGCGATTATTGCGGTTCGAGCAGCGACATCGCCGTCGGCCGCCGCGTAACCCAACAGAACGCATTCCGGTGCGACACCGCGTAGGGGTCTTGTTGGGTTACGCGGCTTTCGGTAGCGGTGGTGTTTGTGCGCCCTGTACAGCGCCGCTAACCTGCGCGGCCCGACCCAACCTACGGTTGCAGCAACCTGTTCTGCTTGCTGGGCCAGCTTCTGTATGGCTATGCCCGCTATAACCCGTCAGCTAAAAACCAAAAACCCCGCCGACACGCGAGTGTGGGCGGGGTTTGCGGTAAGCGCGGATCGCGCTTCGGCTTAACGCCAGAATGGCTTGCTCAGCTCGGCATGACGCTGGGCTTCGCTGATACCTGCATCGGCCAGCAGGCGGGCGTCGAGGCGCGCCAGTTGACGACGGCTGACCAGGCGACGCTGCCACTGCAGCAAAGTGGCGGCCATGCGCAGAGGCAGGGCGGCATTGGAATTAGAGACATTGCTTTCGAGGAACAGCTCGGAACTGAGGGTACGTTCCATGGTGACATCCTTCCGCTTATGGCGGGGTTAGAGAGTGTTTTGCTTGGGGTTAATTATCCAGGGGCGATCTCAGGATCAATAGTCACAGCTAAAGTAAATTGCGTACCTATTAGATAGGTTGCTTTGCAACTGTGTTCGTAAAATAAACCATAACTGTACTGCTGCTAAGTTAATCACTCTGCAAAAACTGATTTAACGAGATTATTAGCTACGCTAGCCGCTTATCCTCAGTGCTTTTCTATAGGTACAGTTTTAAATTGAGTCGCTAGGGTACTTGACCTGTATTACAGTTTTTTAACGATTTTTCAGGTCGAACGCGGCGAACTGTACCTGTGCCGAAGCCCGTTCGTAGCGCACAAAAAACCCGGCGCGAAGGCCGCAATGCTGTTCACTTAAGGATTGTTGACTAATCCTTGTTCAGCAGGAGAAT
>NZ_CAMPHN010000017.1 GCF_946885885.1 uncultured Pseudomonas sp. | reverse complement strand
ATGGCGAGATTTTGCGCGGCAACGCGGCTTGCGCTGAAACGGCAACAGACCCTAGCGGATTCCGCGCGATTGGTCGGGGGAAACAAGCGCGGCTCCTGGCGCAAACCGGGAGCCGGCGGAAGAAGGGAATAATGCTGAAGGGCCGGGCCACGCCCCTTCAGCGGACACTCAGTGCGGTAAACCCGCCAGATCCAGCAGCCGGTTGACGATGCATTGCAGCGTGGCGATGTCGCGGCACTCCTCCCGTACGGCGTGCCAGAGGATGAAGGTCTCCCCGCTATCCAGGCAGAGGTAGCAACCCTCATAGCTCAGCGCCTCCTGGAAACGCTTGGCCAGGGCGCGGTCGTACAGGCCAGGGGGCTGGAACTGGCGTTTGATGTTCAACGCCACTCCCGAACCGACGCTTTCCTGGTTGAAGGTAAAGTCGATACCCGGCGCCCAACTCCAGCGGCTAGCCTGGCCGGCCAGAATAGAGGTGAGAAAGTTGCCGCGCTCCGAGCCGGCTTCGATCTGCTCAATCATGCACCGGCACTACCGTGTAGTCGTCGACGTTGCTGCGCAGCTCCGGCGTCCACCAGACGACCAACCGTTGCGCATCCGACGATGGCCGCTCGCACCCCTTGGCGCCGCAGGGCCCGGTCGAACATGCGCTCACCAGCAGGCAAGCGCCGAGCATCAAGACGATATTTCTCATTACTGTAACCCCTCCCATTTCAAGCCCCCCTTTCAAGGAATCAGCAACGACGCGCGGGCCGGTGCGCGCTCCGCGTGCTTGCGCAAGGCGATGAATATCTCGCTGGCTTCGCCAGGCTCCAGTCGGCTACGCGGCCACAGGGTGACGGCCAGCGTGCTGCTCCCACCGCAGGCGGCCTCGTCGAACTGCAACGCCTTGTCGCTGAGGTTGCGCACCACGCCGACCCCGACATCGAATTGCGTATCGCTGAACCACTGCCGGCGTGTCGCATCGAACTCGACGCCGACCTGGCTACGGCACAAGCTCTCCAGGACCACGCCAGACGAGCTGGGCTGCAAGTCGGCCGGCAGCCGGCCACGCACCAGATCGAGCAGGACGTTCTCCAGCTTGGTGCGCAAGTTGCCATGGGTATGCCGACGATTGACCCGCACCAGTGCCTCGTCGAGCCGCTGCCGGTCGTCCGTCGCCACATAGCGCGCCGGGTCGGTCTGGTCGCCGATCAGCTTCGGCGTCAGGATGAACAGCCGTTCCCGGCGCGAGGTTGCACGGCGGGTGGAGGTGAACAGTTGACCGATCCAGGGGATGTCGCCGAGCAGTGGGATACGCCGCTCTCGATCACCGCTTTCGTCGACATGGAAGCCGCCGATGACCAGCGAGCGCTGTTCGTCGATGACCGCCTGGGTGCCGACGGTGCCGCGCTTGACCCCGGATGCCGCGCCTTGCCGATCCTGCTCCACCTGGCCGTCTTCGATATCGACGATCAGCTGAATGCTGTTGTGGCCGCCCTGGTCGATCGCCCTGGGCACCACCCTGAGGCTGGTGCCGGCGGTAACCGGCTGGATATCGGCGACCCGTTCGCCGACTGCGGTAAGGTAGGCCGTGCGGCTGAAGTCGATCACCGCCGGCTGGTTCTCCAGGGTCAGCACCGAGGGATTGGAGACGATCGACGCGACGCCTTCGTCCTGCAGGGCCTGCAACTCGGCGAAAAATCGCTTGAAATCACCGATGAACAGGGTCGAGCTGCCACCGCCGGGCAACGAGGTACCGCCGAAGACATTGCCGATCCGCGCCTGCCAGCTGGAGCCGAGGCGGGAGATTTGCTCACGGTCGATGTCGATGATCAGCGCATCGATTTCCACCAGGTTCTGCGGCACGTCGAGACGGTCGATCACCTGCTGGTACATGTCCTTGCGCTTGATATCGTCCCACACCAGGATGGCGTTGTTGCGCACATCGGCGACCACGCGCCCCTTGCCCGAGCGGCCGGAGCCGACCTTCAGCGCGCCCAACGGCGGCGTCTCTTTCAGGGCCAGGCCCATGGCGGATTCGCCGGCCCGCTCGGCCATGCTGATCGCCGACTGCATCCCTTCGTTTATTCCCGTGAACGCGGACGACGGCGAGGTGCCGCCGCTACTCCCCTCGGTCCCCAGCAACCCGGACAGTAGCCGCGCCACTCCGGGAATCTCCAGGCTCTGGTCGCGGTATTGGATCTGCCGGTCGGCCACCGCGGCATAACGCAACGGGAAGACCATGACCTGCTGACGCTCTTCCTCCTTGACCCGCTCGCGACTGAAGCGGCGAATCTGCTGGACGTAACGCGATGGCCCGGTGACCAGCACCACGCCTTCGTCCGGCAGCTCGCCCCAACCGAAACGGTCGTCGAGCAAGCCGATATCGGTCAGCGCCTGCTTGAGGTCGGGCGCGGCTTCGGGGGATATCTCGAGGCGTTCGGAAACCAACTCCTCCATCGGGCTGATATACAGCGTGCCGTTGTAGACGAACCACTGGAAGCGGTGTTCCAGGGCCAGACGGTCGAGAAAAGCCTCGGCGCTGTCGGCACGGATCTTGGCGTTCACTTCGCCGCTGACCCCGCCGAGCCGCAGCTTGATCCCGTGACTCTGGGCGAAATCCTCGAGCACCGTTTCCAGAGGCGCGCTCTCCGCCTCGTAGGCATAGGCGCCCTTGCGCCAGTCCGACGGCACCGCGGCGGCAGCCGACATCGACAGCCCGAACAGCAGGGGCAGTGCAACAAACAGGTTACGCATAAGCACCCCCTTGGCGGAAAGGCCGCACAGGCAATGGTTGAGCGAAGGGCATTCTTTTCGGCGCCTCGCGCTTGAGCAGTTCGTTCCAGCTATCGCGCTGGTTGACCAGGGAATCCAGATTCGCCTCCAGGAGCGCCTCCAAGCTCGCGTAGCCGTCCCCGCCGGCCCGCAGCAGCAGCCAGAAACGGCCGTCCGCCGGGTTCATCGACAAGGCGGCGGAACGTTCGCCGAACAGGCCCAGGCTGGGTGCGGACAGGCGCAGGGCCTTCTCCAGCAGTCCCGACTGGCCGCGCCAGCCGACACTCAGCGCGGCCTTGCACAGCAGGGTGCCCGCAGCCCGCTGCACAACCACCTCGCCGCCGTCGATGACCAGGGACAGTTCCGGCTCGGCGCTGTCGAGCCAATCCTGCAGCAACGAGCCCGCTTCAGTGGATTTCATTGAGAATCGCCTTGGACAGGCTGTGTTGCATCGAACCGATGCGGCTCGAGGCCCAGTTGGCCCGGGTGTGCTGCATCATCGCCTCGGTGAAGGCGCTGATATCCTCCAGCGAAGCGCCTTCCGCCGCCCTGACGGCGGCCTGATCGAGCTGGTTCTGCGAGCGCTGGAAAACGGAATCGAGACGGCGTTGGACTCTATCGAAAGACATGCTGATAACCTCCATACGGGTGGTATGCAGTGAGTGGTCGAAACGGCGAAAGCGTTCCAAAGAGCCACGGAAAAATACTATTTCCGATGCCGGAAACGCGGCCGCAGGGTCGCCAAAGCGCAAAGCCAAAAGCTTCGCCCCGAGGGCGGGCCTCCCACGCAAACGGCGCCCTTGTAGGAGGCGCGCCCCGCGGCGAACGCGGCCCGCAGGGGCGCCCTCAGAAACCACGAGGAAGTAGTTGCTCCACAGCCGTTCCCCAGCTCAGGACAAAATCGCCGTGCGCCGCCGCCAGGCGCAGGCTGCCGGTATCCAGGGTTTCGTCTTCGCGAATCCGCCAGGTACAGGAGCGCCGCGCGTCGAGCCAAGCTTCGACCGCCGGGCGCAGCTGCGGATGACAGCACAACTCCCCGCCCTCGCCGTCCGCCTGGGCAATACGCAACTGGCGTAGCAGGGCATGGATTCGCGCCTCTTCCGGCACCTCGTCCAACAGGCGGTTCAGGGCCTGGCCGACCAACCGGGAAGCGATCTCCAGGGTCCGCTCGCCGATCTGCCGTTGCTGCTCGCTCCAACCTTCGAGAAAGGCTTCCGCTTGCTGCCAGAACTCCGCCGATGCGGCTTCGCGGGCTTCCCGGGCCAAATCGTCGGCCTGCCGTTGGGCCTGCTCGAGAAGCGCTGCGGCCTGCCGTTCGGCGGCGGCGATAATGCTTTGCGCCGCCTGGCATTGCTCGATCGTCTCGCGCCGCAACAAGCGTTCGCTATCGCCGCATAGCACGCCATTCAAGCGTAAACTCCGCCGTGTCAGCATGCCTGCTCTCCCGTTTGCCAAAGCTGCTGGTTCTTCCAGATGACCGCCTCCCAAAGCGCGGCTAGCTTGGTCGCGGGCAACCTCTCCGGCGCAGCCGACTCCACCTGCTCGACCATGGGCTTGGGGAACAGCAAGCGGGCACGCTGCCAACAGACCTCATCCAGCCGACAGCGCAACAAGCGCAGCCCATCGACGGCGGGGTCGCCCTTGGCCCATTCGGCCGGTAGCCATTGCCCCGGCAATAAAGCCTTCGCCACGCGCCGGCACCACAGGCGCTCGGCTTCGGACAAATCGACGGCGCGGTCTTTCCCGCAGATTTCCGCGATCAACCACAGCGCGCGCGAACGTGTTTCGGCGTTCCACTCGCTCAAGCGCAGCACCACCGGATCGGGCTTCGCCGGCAGCCCCGACGATAAGCCGAGCCGCCGTGCGATGGCCACGTGATGCGGCTGGCTCGCCGTCTCGACCAGCGCCCTTTCCGGCGGTGAGAAATAGTCCTCGACCCGCCAACTCCGGTCCGCGCCCAACCAGCCACTCGCCCACCACTGCACCCACTGCAGGCACTCCGCATGAGGAAGCATGTTCTACCCTCAAGCCGGCTTGGCGGACGATTTGGCCGGGCTTATCCGGGCCAGTAGCGCATTGCGCCAGGCCGGCTTGACCGCCAACAGGACCAGCAGAACCAGCACGCCCCCCAGCAAACCGACGATCAACACCAGTTGCAGCAACTCGATGCGCTCCTGCGCCACCATATAGGGGCCGATACGCACCAGCCGGGGTACTTCGCGGTAGGTCTCGGCGGGGACGAAGACGATCGCCAGCTTCTGCTCCTCCTTGCCGGACAATCCGGGGATGCTGCTGGCCACCAGTTTGCGGATACGCGACTGCACGCTGTCCGGGTCGAGGTCCGTTCGGTACTTGACGAACACGGCGGCCGAGGCGGGCTGCACCGGCTCTCCCGGCGCGATACGCTCGGGCAGCACGACATGCACGCGGGCGACCACCACGCCGTCGATCTGCGACAGCGTCGCTTCCAGTTCCTGGGAAAGCGCGTAGATGTAGCGCGCCCGCTCCTCCAGGGGCGTCGAAATGACGCCGTCCTTCTGGAAAATCTCCCCCAGGCTGTTTCTCGAACGCTTCGGCAGGCCCGCCGCCGCCAGAATATGCACGGCGCGCTTGATGTCAGCCGTGTCGACCAGCACCGACACGCTGTCCTTGCCGAGGCGCTTTTCCGCGGCGACATGCTTGTCGGCCAGCTCAGCGATCACCTCATTGGCATCCTGCTCGGTCAACTGGCTATGCAGCTCGATACGCTCGCCACAGGCGGACAACATCGTGCATAGCAGAAGGCCAATCAGCTTGAGGCAATTCGAACGTATGGGCAGGCGCATAGACATAGGAAAGACCGCTACTGAAGGTTGGTGAGCTTTTCCAAACCCTGGGCCGCCTTGCCGACCAGCTTGGCGGACAACAGGCTTTCCAGATAGAACTCGGACAAGGATTTGCTTGCCTTGCGGATGTTCATGGGGTCCGCGGAAGCAGATGCCTTTTTCAGCCCACGACCGACCTTGTCGGAGTTGTCTTGTAAGTTTTGGAACAGCTCGCCCAAGGGGCGCACCGCACCACCGGACGCCAGCGGCGCCTGCCCCGCACCTTCCTGCATGGCGGCGCTGAACCAGGAAACGTCCGAACTGGCCGGATCGGATAATTTTTCCGTCAAGGTCTCTATGCCGAGCCCCCGCCCGGATGTGACGCCACTTGTACTTTCGATCTTCATCGGTCACCTCGTCATTGGTAAAAAACCATCGTGAAAACGCTTATGCCGTTCATTCAGAACTGGATATCGCGCGTCCCTTCGATGACCTTGCTCTGGAACTTGATCTGCTGGTCCTGAATGATCGAACCCGCCGCATTCTTCTCGCTCGCACGCAGCATCAACCGGAAGGCTTCGGCAGAAGTCTGCATACTCTTCTTCGTATGGCTGAGTTGTAATTCGGCTTCTTTGTTGATCACATCCAATACATCGAAAGCCGGTCTGCTAATGCTCATGTAAACCTCCGAAAAAATGTGAATGAAGACGGCCGATTATTGAGTGGAAATGCATTCCGCCAAGTTCCCACATTAGGCGCGAGCGATAGATACCTACAAAATGGATGCCTGCAGTACTGAAAAAAATAAATCCGGAAAGCCCCGCCCAACGAGCACGCCGAAAGCAAAGGGAAACATAGAGCCGGGTAATAAAAATAGAAATGGGAAAAGAACCTCCTTGATTCGCCCAGCAGCCGGCAAACAAGAAGAAAACAGCAAGCGATAGCGATCCATCGCATCGCCATGGGAGGAATTGCAGCCCCACTCATCGAGCAGGGCCGCATCGCCAATCAGTACTGCACGCCTTTAGCGCCGTTGATCTGGGCGTTCAATGCGGTCTTGGTGTTCTCCGTTGCGACGGAAGACATCGCGTTCTTGTTCTGAGCGTCCTGCGATTCACGGGTGAAGTTACCCATATCCACGAGGTTTTGCCCCGCGTTCAGAGCAGTCTGGTTGCCCTGGTTGACAAACAGGTTGTTCAGGTTGTTAGCAATAGAGTTACCGGCCATGATTCTTCTCCGCTGTGTTAGAAGTTTAAACATCATGTTTGATGTTCGAATAATGAGTGGCGGCTAGCTAAAAAAGGTTCCATTGCCATCCTGGATATTCAACATTTTCATCCGGTGATACAGCGTTCTTTTAGGAATACCCAGTTCGTCGATCATCGAGTCGATGCATTTATCGTGACGCTTCAGGCAATCCTGGATCAGAATTCTCTCGACCAACCGCAATTGATCCTTGAGCAGCATGCGGTCCTTCCTGATCTCACCCAATGGCGGCAGACCGAGTACGAAGCGCTCCGCCGCCGCCCGCAGTTCGCGGACATTGCCCGGCCAGGAGTAACTCAGCAGTTCGCCCATGTAGACACCGCTGTCCTCAGGGACCTTCATCTTCATCCGTCTGGCCGCATCGAGGGTGAACTGCCGGAAAAGCGGTGCGATCAGTTGGGGGCGGGAACGCAACGACGGCAACTGCATCTTCACCACATTCAAGCGAAAGAACAGATCGCGGCGGAACTTGCCTTGTTCCACCAACTCTTCCAGGGGCGTTTGCGTAGCGGCGATGATTCGCAGGTCCAGCGGCAGGAATTCGGTCGACCCCAGGCGTTCGACCCCTCGCCCTTCGATTACCCGCAGGAGCTTGGCTTGCAGCGACAGCGGCATACTGTCCACTTCGTCGAGATAGAGCGTCCCTTTGTCGGATGCTTCGATGTAACCGGCTCGCGCCTTGGTGGCGCTGGTATAGGCTCCCGGCATGACACCGAACAACTCGCTTTCCGCCAGCGAATCGGGTACGGCCGCGCAGTTGACTGCGATCAACCGCCCTGTGCAGCCCGACAGCTCGTGGATGCGGCGGGCCAGGGTGTCCTTGCCGGTGCCGGTTTCGCCGACCAACACCATATCGATTCGCAACGGCGCGGCGGTCCGGATGAACGGCTCCAGTGACCCGAATAAATCCAAGCCACATTGATAGCCGTTCGGCACTTGGCCGCTCGAGTATTCCTGGTCATGTTCCAGCGATCCCGAGGCAGCTTCCGCCCCTCTCATCCACTCACTCATACGCACTCCTGCCACTCACAAATCACAGCACGCCGTAGTTGATCTGAAACAGTTCGATACATAAGCACTACCCTGCTGAACCCGGAAAGCTCCGTCAACAGAACCGTTCCAGCAGCAGGAGTGCGTCACGACAGCGTTTGGTTTTGTGATGCCGTTCATATGCTTAGTTCGCATATAAAACAACTAGAAGTTCATATTCGCGACCAATTGGACATATTACGACCACTGAATATTAGTAACTTTTAAACGAGTAAGTTTTCCCCTATATCAAATTACGTATAACCCTACTCTGCGCATGTTTCCGCCCTACCCCAGAACGGCTGAAATCCTTCTTTTTATGAAAGTCACCATGATCGTGCAACCAACGGCGATCATACTTTTCCATACTCTATTTTCCAGTCACCTGGAGACGGCGGAGCAAGCGTAACGGCAGCCCATGCGAGTTGCCGGCGCGAATGCGCTAAGCGATATGCAGCGCCCTGTTCGTCGAGCTATCCAAAGCCTGGTCCAGGGCCAATTGGAAGCGCTCCGCCAACAGGTCGATTTCTTCGGGCTGGATCAGCAGCGGCGGCAGGAAGCGCACTACGGCACCATGGCGCCCGCCCAGTTCCAGGATGATGCCCAAGCGCAGGCAATGCTGTTGGATGGCCTTGGCCAGTGCCGAGTCGGCCGGCGGTACGCGGCTGCCATCGGCGCCACCGACTATTTCCACACCGACCATCAAGCCGCGGCCACGGACATCGCCGAGGCACGGGTAATCGTGCTGCAGTCCGCGCAGCCGGTTCATCAGGCGCTCGCCCATGCTGGCGGCATGCGCCGGCAAGTTCTCGCTGAGAATGTGCCGCAGGGTTGCCGCGCCGGCCGCCATGGCCATCTGATTGCCGCGGAAGGTGCCGGCGTGGGCGCCGGGTTTCCAGGTGTCCAGTTCGTCGCGATAAACCAGCACGGAGAGCGGCAGCCCGCCGCCGATGGCCTTGGACAGCACCAGGATGTCCGGCTCGATATCGGCATGCTCGAAGGCGAACAGCCGACCGGTGCGGCCCAGACCGGTCTGCACTTCGTCGATGATCAATGCCACGCCATGTTTACGGGTCAGTTGGCGCAGCCCCTGCAACCAACGCACCGGCGCCGGGATCACCCCGCCCTCGCCCTGCACTACCTCCACGACTACGGCGGCCGGCGGCAACACCCCGGACTCGGGGTCGCTGAGCAGTTGCTCGATATAGTGCAGCCCAGCATCGATGCCGGCTTCGCCACCGATGCCGAAGGGGCAGCGATAGTCGTAGGGATACGGCAGGAACTGCACCTCGGACATGGCCGCGCCCAGCGCCAGCTTCGGCCCCAGGTTACCCATCAGGCTCAGCGCGCCGTGGGTCATACCGTGGTAGCCGCCGGAGAAGGACAAGATGGGCTTACGCCCGGTGGCGATGCGCGCCAGCTTCAGTGCCGCTTCGATGCCATCAGCGCCGGTCGGGCCGCAGAACTGGATGCGCGCGTGACGGGCGAAGGCTTCGGGTAGTGCGGCGAACAGCTCTTCGACGAAGCGGTCCTTGACCGGCGTGGTCAGGTCCAGGGTATGCAGGGGCAAACCCGCGTCCAGGGTCTGGCGCATGGCGGCGATGGCCACCGGGTGGTTGTGGCCGAGCGCCAGGGTGCCGGCGCCGGCCAGACAATCCATGAACAGCTGCCCCTGAGTGTCGCGCACATAGATCCCGTGCGCTTCCTGCAACGCCAAGGGGATACGCCGCGGGTAGGAGCGCGCGTTGGATTCGCGGGCTGCCTGACGCTGCAAATAGGGATTGGCGTTCAGCTCGCGCGGGCCTTGCTGGCGAAACTGTTCGAGGGTGAAGGTGGCGCTGGACGGGTGCAGGCTCTGTATAGATTCCATGAAGAGTTCTCCCTTAGGGGTGACAAAACGTCTGGGCAAACGGGCGCTCGGCCAGAGCACTGCTCGGCGACTCGGCCAAGGATTGAAAACGGATCAGCGGGGACGGCAACGGCGTGGCCAGGCAGCCGACGTAATCCGCCGGTAGCTGCAACGCATGCAGCCACCAGGTCCGGCCATCGTCCCAGGGGGTTTCGATACTGGGCTGCCAACCAGCGGCGCTGGTATGCAGCCGAACAGCCGCGAGCGGTAAAACCAGGCCTTCGCCGCGGCCTTTGAGATAAGCCTCCTTGGCGCTCCACAAGCGCAGTAGTCGAGCACGCCCCTCTGCATCTGCAACGCCCTGAAAATCGGCCTGCTCGGCAGGATGGCAACAGACCGGCAGCAGCTCGCGCCAGTCGAGATCGGCTGGCTGCCACTCCAGGTCCACGCCGACGGCGGTGTGGGATAAGGCGATCAAGGCCAACTGGCCGCTATGACTGACATTGAATTGCAGATCGCCCATCCCGGCGCCGAGCTGAGGTTTGCCCCAAGCCCCGCTGCTCAGGGCGACGGCATCGGGAGGTAGATCGAGGTAGTGCCCCAGCACCTGGCGCAGGGCCATACGGGTCTGGATAAAGGCGCTACGCGCCTGCGCACAACGGAACCGCTCGGCCCGCGCCCGCTCATCGACCGTCAGTGCGGCCATGGAGGGGGCTGCCTGTTGCAGCGGCAGCGACCAGAGGTGCACCTCCCCTTCAGACAGCCGCATGCCGGCTCTTCCACTGTGGGCAGAGTTGCTGTCGCATCAGCTCGAGCAGTTCGTTCTCGTGCTCGAACAGATAGAAGTGCCCGCCCGGAAACAACCGGGTTTGGCAACCTGCCAGGGTCTCGCCGGACCAGCCGTCCAGCAAACTCAGGGGTACGCTGGCATCGTCACGACCGGCCACTACCTGGATCGGGCAAGCCAACGGCAGCCCTGGGCGATAGCGGTAGTTTTCGCAGAGGGCGAAATCGGCACGGATGACCGGCAGGAACAACGCCAACCACTCCGGATTGTCGAGCACCTCCCGGGGCAGGCCGTTCATGCTGCGAATGACCTCGAGGAAGGCCGCATCCGGCAGATCGGACAGACGCTCGCGCCAACCATGGACAACCGGTGCGGTGCGCGCCGAGACCAGCAGTGCGCGGGGCGACAGTCCGCGTTTTTGCAAGGCGCGTGCAGTCTCGAAAGCCAGCAAAGCGCCCATGCTATGACCGAAAAAGGCGAAATGTTCGGGCCCCTCTGCGGCGTCGGCAATCGCTTGCGCCAAGGTCTCGGCCAACTCATCGAGCGAGTCGGCCTGGGGCTCGGAGAAGCGCGCCCCGCGCCCCGGCAGCTTGATCAAGGCCAGTTCGATATCGTCGACCAGCCGCGCCCGCCAATGCTGGAACACCGTATGTCCGGCCCCTGCATAGGGGAAGCAGTACAGACGCAATGCGGCCGGCGTCTTGCCTTGCGGCAATACCGAAAACCAGGGGCTGACAGTCACTGTCATCAGCCCTGGCCTTGCGCCTGCAAGGCTTGGCGCAAGCTCAGCGGACGCATATCGGTCCAGACCGACTCGATATAGGCCAGGCACTCTTCCTTGCTGCCCTGTTTGTCGACTGCGCGCCAACCTTCGGGCAACGCCTTGTAGTCCGGCCAGATGGAGTACTGCTCTTCATGATTGACCACAACTAAAAAACGGCTATCGGGACTGTCCCAGCTCATTTCGCTTCCTCAACTAAGCACACATAGATAGGTGAACAAGGCTCCAGGCCTTGCGTAAGTCTGCATCTAAACACGGATAATACAAATGATAATCGCTATCATTACATTTATCGAATATTTCCGCTAGACTCCCGCCACAGCAAAAAAGACGTTTAGATCAGGGGCTGGCCTCCTGCATCGAACGCAACGGACATCTATATGGAAAGGGGCGATTCATGGGAATGACAGCTGCGCGCGAATACGATCTGAGCGTGCAACCACTACTGGCGGATTCGTCATTGCCGCTGTTGGTACAACCTGGCGCGGATCACGCAGCCAGCCTGTCGGCCCTGTCCGAGCTGGCGCGCACTCGCCTGCCGGAAGTCGGCGGCTTATTGCTGCGTGGTTTCGATGTACTGGGCGAACAGGCCTTTCAGCAACTGGTGCGCGGCTTCGGTCACGAACTACTGCGCTATGAGTTCGGTTCCACCCCGCGCAAGGCGGTGGAACAAGGCGTCTACACCTCCACCGAATACCCCGCCCATCAGGTCATCCCGCTGCATAACGAGCAGTCCTACACCTTGCAGTGGCCGTTGAAGATCTGGTTCCACTGCGTGCACCCCAGCGCCGAGGGCGGCGAGACGCCGATCGCCGACAGCCGGCTGATCTACCAGCGCCTCGACTCCGCCCTGCGCCAGCGCTTCGCCGACAAGCGCCTGATGTATGTGCGCAACTACGGCAACGGCCTCGATCTGCCCTGGCAGCAAGCGTTCAACAGCGAGGACCGGCAGACGGTGGAACGCTTCTGCCGTGCCAACCGTATCGATTTCGAATGGAAAGCCGACGGCGAGCTGCGTACGCGCCAGGTGTGCCAGGCGGTGGCGCGTCATCCACTCAGTCAAGCCATGGTCTGGTTCAACCAGGCCCATCTGTTCCATGTCTCCAACCTCGCCCCCGCCGTGCGCGAGGGCCTGCTGGCGGTGGTCGACGACCCGCTCGATTTGCCGCGCAACGTTTATTACGGCGACGGCTCGCCCCTGGAGGACAGCGCTCTCGAGGAAATCCGCGGCGTGCTGGACGACTGCACGCTGCGTTTCCCCTGGCAGCAGGGCGATGTGCTGATGCTCGACAACATGCTGGTGGCCCACGGCCGCGCCAGTTTCAAGGGCGCGCGCAAAGTCATAGTGGCCATGGCCGAGCCGACCCAGGAGTGAAGTTGCCCATGTCGATTACCCAGAAGCACCTGGCTAGCCCAGGCCAACAGGCCCTGTGGACCTTCCATCGCCTTGCCCCGGACAGCCCGGCCTACAACATGGTGGCGGCCCGCGAACTGCGTGCCGACCTCGATCCGGAACTGCTCGGCGCCGCCTTCGCCCTGGTGGTTACGAGTTGCGAGGCACTGCACTGCGGCTACCGGGAAGAGCAAGGCCAACTCTGGATGTTTCAGCCGGCACGAATCGAAGCGGATGTCGTCACCGAGCGAGACGACGAGCTCGACGAAGCCGGCGCCCTGGCTTGGCTGGAGCGCCAGGCGGATCTGCCTTTCGATCTGGCGCGGGCCAATGTCAGCCGCCTGCGCCTGCTGCAAAGCCGAGGCCGGCTGTATATGTGCGCGGCGTTCCATCATATCTGCGGCGACTTCTTCAGCGTGGAGTCGACCCTGGAACTGACCTTCTCCACCTATGAGGCCCTGGTCAATCGACAGTCCCCGGAGCTGCCCAGCCCCGGTTTGTATTTCGACTGGCTGGCCGAACAACGCGAGCTGCTCGATGCCAGTGCTGGCGAAGCCCAGGCGCAGTTCTGGCAACAACGCCTGAGCGGTGCGCCACCTGCCCTGGAGCTGACCCCGGACCAGCCACGCCCACGCTGCCCCAGCTACAACGGTGAGGAACTCGAGCTGTGTTTGAGCGTTGCGGATAGCACCCTGCTAAGGAATCTTGCCGAGCAGCTGAATATCAGTCTGTTCGCCCTGCTGGCGGGACTGTTCCAGGTTTTCATGCACCGCCAGACCGGTCAGGACGATTTCCTGATCGGTACCCCGACCATGGACAGGAGCAAGGCCAAGTACAAACAGCTGATCGGCTACACCCTCAACGCCGTACCGCTGCGTGCCCAACTCGCGGGCAACCCGCGGCTGATCGACTGCCTGCTGGATGGCGCACGACAGCTTCGCGAGGCGTTGCGTCACCGCCGCTACCCGCTCGCCCGCATGCAAGGGGATGCGGGCAGTCCAGGGCTGTTCCGCCATATGCTCACCTATATGCCGACCCGACGGATCCTCGCCCTGGCGGACTACAGCCTGCGCGAATGCCTGTTCACCCAGCGCGGCGCGGCCAATGACCTGAATCTGCGCTGGCAGGACGACGGCCAGCAGCTACTGGCCCAGTGGCGCTACAGCACCGATCTGTTTCGTCGTGAACACATCGCCGCCATGGCCACCCAGTTCGGCGAATTCGCCCGCGCGGCAGCAGCCCGGCCCGAGGCACGGCTAAGCGAGCTGTCGATTTGCCCGCCCGAGGATCAAGCGCGGCGCGACGGCCCAACGCTCGAGCCGCTGGCCGAGACAGCCCTGGCCGCCTTCGCCCGGCAGGTCGCGGCCCATCCGCAGCGGCCCGCCCTGAGCAGCGCCAACGGCACGCTCAGTTATACCGCGCTGGACCGGGTCGCCGAACAGCTGGCCGAGCGCTTCATGGCTGCCGGCCTGCACCCAGGCGGCGTGCTGGCCCTGGCCCTGCCGCGCGGGAGCGAACTGATCAGCGCCATGCTGGCCAGCTGGAAAGCCGGCGCCGCCTACCTCTGCCTGGATCCCGCCCTCCCCGCCAAACGCCGACTGCATATGCTCGACGACAGCGGCGCGACGCTGCTGGTCGGCCGGGGCCCTGCTCCTGAAGAACTCGGCAAATGCCAGTGGCTGGATATCGACTCCCCTGTGGGGGGGAATTCATTGGCTATGGCTGCGTTAACGGTTGCAGGAAATCTTAAGGAAGAGCGTGAAACCTGTAGGAGCGGGCTTGCCCGCGATGCTTTTGCGTTGCCGGCTTTCGCGGGCAAGCCCGCTCCTACAAAGGCCCAACAGCCCGGCGCAACGCGTAATGAGTGCATCGCCAAATCGTTCGCCGAACCATCCCCCGCCGGGCGAATGAATTCGCCCCTACGAGAGCACCCGCACCCCGCCCAGCCGGCCTATCTGATCTATACCTCCGGCTCCACCGGTGCGCCCAAGGGCGTGGTGGTGAGTCAGGGCAATCTGATCCATTACGTCAGCGGCGTATTGCAAGCCTTGCAGTTGCCACTGGATGCAACGCTCAGCGCGCTGGCCACGGTGGCGGCGGACCTCGGCTACACCGCCTGGTTCGGCGCGCTGCTCAGCGGCCGCACCCTGCGTCTGATCGACGAAACCCTGGCCAACGACCCCGAGTCCCTGGCCGCCAGCCTGGCTACGCAGCCGGTGGACTGCCTGAAGATCGTGCCCTCGCACCTCAAGGCGCTACTAGCGGTCGCGGAACCAGAACGCCTGCTGCCGCGCCACAGCCTGGTGCTGGGTGGCGAGGGGCTGGACCTGAGCCTGGTGCGGCGCATCCGCGAACTGGCGCCGAAGTGCCGCATCCACAACCACTACGGTCCCACGGAAACCACGGTCGGTTGCCTGACTCATGCGGTGTGCGATATCGAACCCAGTCTGTCCGGCTTCGCGCCGGTGGGCAGTCCGCTGGGCAATGTCAGCGTGCAGGTGCTGGATGCCTACCTCAACCCTCTCCCCCGAGGCAGCGCGGGCGAGTTATATGTCGGCGGCGCCGGTGTGGCCAGCGGCTACCTGGGGCAGCCAGGGCTGAGCGCCGAACGCTTTATCCCCGACCCTTTCGCCGCCGATGGCAGCCGCCTGTACCGCACCGGCGATCGCGTGCGCATGCTGTCGAACGGCGTGCTGGAATTCCTCGGGCGTATTGATCAGCAGGTGAAAATCCGCGGCTTCCGTGTCGAACTGGGTGAAGTGGAAGCCTGCCTCAAGGCCTGCCCCGAGCTGCGCGATGCCGTGGTGCTGGCGCAACCGGCGGCCAGCGGCGACGGCCTGCGCCTGGTCGCTTACCTGGTCGCTGCCCAGCCCATCCGCCCGGACGAACTGCGCCAGCGCCTGGCCAAGCAACTGCCGGACTATATGCTGCCCGCCGTCTTCGTCGAACTGGCCGCGCTGCCGCGCCTGGCCAACGGCAAGGTGGATCGTCAAAAGCTGCCGCTGCCCACGGAAACCGCCAAGGTCAAAGCCGCAGAAGGCGCGCCGCGCGACAGCGTGGAAGAAACCCTGGTGCAGTTGTGGAGTGCGCTGCTGCAACGCGAATCGCTGTCGATCCACGACGACTTCTTCGCCCTCGGCGGCGACTCGATCCTGGCCTTGCAACTGATCGCCAAGGCTCGCCAGGTTGGCCTCAAGTTCAGCCCCAAGCAGTTGTTCGCCCAGCCGACCATTGCCAGCCTGGCAGCGACCCTGGATTCCCCCGCGCGCCAGCTCGAAGCGCAGATGCTGCCCCTCTGGCGCGAGCTGCTGGGCCAGCCGGAACTGACCCGTCGGGACGATTTCTTCGCCCAAGGCGGCGATTCGATTCTGGCCCTGCAACTGATCGCCAAGTGCCGCCAGGCCGGGCTCAAGTTCAGCCCCAAGGAACTCTTCGCACACCCCAGCATTGAAGCGCTCGCCGGCCTGCTGCTGAGCCGCGCACCCGCCCCCAGCAGCACGCCCGAGCAAGCCGCTGCGCCGCGTTTGGCGCCCTTCGCCCTGAGTACCCTCGCAGCCGAACAGTTGCGCGAGTTGACCGGCGCCGAGTTGGAAGATGCCTACCCGCTTTCGCCGCTGCAAAAAGGCCTGCTGTTCCACAGCCTGCTGGAAGGCGACAGCGGGGTCTACGTCAACCAATTGCAGGCCGAGCTGACGGGCCCCTTCGCCGCCGACCCCTTCCTCGCCGCCTGGCGCACGGCGGTCGCCGCTCACCCGCTGCTACGTACCGGCGTGCTCTGGCAGGGGCTGGACGAGCCCGTGCAAGCGGTCTATCGCGCACTGGAACTGCCGGTGACGCTGCTGGATTGGAGTGAACTGGACGAGTCGGCCCGTCAACGGGCCCTCGACGCCTACTGCCAGGCCGACCGCGTTCAGGGTTTCGCCCCGGATCGCCCGCCGCTGCAACGCCTGGCCCTGATCCGTCTGGAGGAACAGCGCTGGTGGCTGGTCTGGAGCCGCCATCACCTGATCGCCGACGGCTGGAGTTCGGTGCTATTGCTGGAGGAAATCCTCGCCCGTTACAGCGGCAGCACCCCGGCGCCGCGCCCGGCCTACCGCGACTATATCGGCTGGCTGGCCGCGCAACCGACCCAGGATTCGACTGCGTTCTGGCAAGGCACGCTGCAAGGCTTCGAAGGCAGCGGCTCGCTGCCGATGCTGGACGCGCCGCGCCCCGGCCAGGCGGTGGACTACCTGACCCGCGGGTTGAGCTTCGACACCGCGCAAACCCTGCGCCTGAACCAGGCGGCCAAGGCCGCCAAAGTCACCCTCAATACCTTGATCCAGGCCGCCTGGGCACTGTTGCTGGCGCGCTACAACGACCAACCCGATGTGATCATCGGCGTCACCAGCAGCGGTCGGCCGAGCGAACTGCCCGGCGCCGACAGGATGCTCGGGGTGTTTATCAACACCTTGCCGTTGCGGGTGCAGGCGCTGCCGCAGCAGACCCTGGCAGACTTCCTGCGGGCCGTACAGAACGCCAGCGTCGCCCTGCGCGAGCACGAGCGAACGCCCCTGGCCGAAATCCTGCAAAACCAGGATCGCGGCGCCGCGCTGTTCGACACTCTGCTGGTGTTCCAGAACCTGCCGGCCGCCGCCGAGCGTCGGTTGCAGGTTGGCGAATTGACCCTGCGCGCCCTGGATAACCTGGAACAGACCAACTACGGCCTGACCCTGGAAGCCCTGCCGGGGCGCCAACTGCAACTGCTGTTCAGCGCCGATGCCCGGCGCCTGCCCGCGGCCGCGCTACAGGCCTTGATGGGGCACTTGCGCAACCTGCTGCTGGCCATGACCGGTCCCGGCGACACCCGCCTCGGCGCCCTGCCACTGCTGGACGGTCAGGAACAGGCGCGCCTGGCCGCTTGGGGTAGCCAGACGGCCGACTACAGCCTGCAACCCGATTGGCAGACCCGGGTCGCCGCGCGGGTCGCCCAGCACCCCGAACGTATCGTCGCCCGTTGCGGCACCGCCAGCTTGACCTATGCCCAACTCTGGCAACGCTCCGAAGCCCTGGCTCGCGGTATGCGCGCCCTGGGCGTCGGCCCGGACCAGCCGGTGGCATTGCTGGCCGAGCGCGGCCTGGAGCTGCTGTGTCTGATGGTCGCCACCCTGCGCGCTGGCGCCGCTTGGCTGCCGCTGGAACCGAGCCAGCCGCCGGCCCGTTGGCAACAGGTGTTGAAGCGTGCCGGCCGGCCCCTGGCGGTCTGCGCCGAGGCTTGCCGCGCGGCCTTGGCCGAGCACTATGACGGCGCTCTCGTCACGCCGGCCGAACTGCTTGCCGGTAGCGGCGATACGCAATTGCCGAACAGCCCTGTGCGTCCCGATCAGTTGGCCTATGTACTCTTCACCTCCGGCTCCACCGGCCAGCCCAAGGGCGTGATGGTCAACCGCGCCGGCATGCTCAACAACATGCTGGCCAAGCTCGCGCCGCTGGGTTTGAACGAAGGGGATGTGATCGCCCAGACCGCGCCGGCCTGTTTCGATATTTCGGTCTGGCAGACCCTCACCGCACCGCTGTTCGGCGCCTGCGTGGAAATTGTCCCGGACGCGGTGGTGCGCGACCCGCTGGCGCTGCTCGAGCTGCTCGCCAGGAGCAAAGTCAGCCTGCTGGAGCCGGTGCCCGCGCTGCTCCAGGCGCTGCTCGACAGCCAGGGCCAGGAGCGCGTCGAGCTGCCGGCCCTGCGCTGGGTGCTGCCCACCGGCGAAGCGCTGCCGGCGCCCACCGCCCGCGCCTGGTTCGAGCGCTACCCGGATATCCCACTGATGAACGCCTACGGCCCGGCCGAATGTTCGGACGACGTGGCCTTCCAACCGCTGCACCAAGCACCGGAGGACGGGGCTAGCGTGGCTATCGGCCGGCCGACCGCGAATGCCGAACTCTATGTACTGGGTCGCGACCTCAATCCGTTGCCGATCGGTGTGCCCGGCGAACTGGCGATCGGCGGCATCGGCGTCAGCCGCGGCTACCTGGCCGACCCGGCGCGCAGCGCCGCGAGCTTCGTGCCCAACCCCTTCGGCGCACCGGGCAGCCGCCTGTACCTGAGCGGCGATTTGGCCCGCTGGCGCGCCGACGGCGTGCTGGAATACCTGGGGCGCAAGGACTTCCAGCTCAAGCTGCGGGGCTTTCGCATCGAGCCGGGCGAAATCGAAGCCTGCCTGGAACGCCATCCGGCGGTACAACGCGCCCTGGTCAGCCTGCAACGCCTGGGCGAGGTCGACCTGCTGGTGGCCTACTGCCAGGGTCACGACCAGCAGACCCCGAGCGACGCCGAGCTGGCCGCGCACCTGCGCGCCGAGCTGCCGCCGTACATGGTGCCGTCCGCCTGGGTGGCCATGCACAGCTGGCCGCTGAACGCCAACGGCAAGATCGACCGCAAGGCATTGCCGGCCCCACGCCTGGATAGCGCCGCCATCGAGCCGCCACAGGGCGAAACCGAGCAACGCCTGGCCGAACTCTGGGGCGGGTTGCTGCCGCCCCAGGCCCTGGGCCGGCATAGCCACTTCTTCGAAGCCGGCGGTCATTCGCTGCTGGCCACCCGCCTGCTGGCCCGCGTGCGCCAGACCTGGGCGGTGGACTTGCCGCTGCGCGCGGTATTCGAAGCGCCGACCCTGTGCCGGATGGCCGAGCGCCTGGACGATCTGCTGGCACAGCCCGTCAGTGCGACGACGATGCCGACGCTGCGACCCGTGGCACGCCAGGCCGAAATGCCGCTGTCCCTCAGCCAGCAACGCCTGTGGCTGGTGGACCGGCTGCACGGCCCGGCCGCGGCCTACAACATGGCGGCGACCCTGGAGCTGCGCGGCGAACTGGATATGGCGGCGCTGCAAGCCACTTTCGCCGCCCTGTTGCAGCGCCATGAGGTGCTGCGCACCGCCTACCCGGACCGGGACGGCGAGCCCTGCGCGGTCATTGCCCAACAGTTGGATTTTCCCCTGCCGCTGCGCGACCTGTCCGCCCTGGCGCCCGCCGAGCGCGACAGCGAGGCTCGGCGAGAAGGGCTGGCCAACTTGCGCCAACCCTTCGACCTGGCCCAGGCACCGCTAATACGCGCCCGCGTGCTGAAGCTGGACGAGCAGCGCCACCACCTGCTGCTCGCCCTGCACCATATGGTCGCCGATGGTTGGTCGGTGGGCGTCTTGTTCGACGAGTTCAGCCGGCTCTACCGCGGCCTGCGCAGCGATCAGCCGGCCGAATTGAAGGCCCTGCCGGTGCAGTACGCCGACTACGCCGCCTGGCAGCACGAAACCCTTAAAGGTCAACGCCTGGAGGCCGAGCTGGGTTTCTGGCGCAACGAGCTGGCCGGCGCGCCCCAGGTCCTGGCATTGCCCACCGACCAGCCGCGCCCGGCCCAGCCCGACAGCGCCGGCGCGGCCCATGCCTTCCGCCTGCCCGCCGCTCTGGTTCAGCGCCTGGAAGCCCTGGCCCTGGCAGAAGGCGCCAGCCTGTACATGGTGCTGCTGGCGGGCTTCCAACTGCTGTTGCACCGCCTCAGCGGCAGCGACGACCTGCTGCTCGGCACCGACGTCGCCGGCCGCGAAGCGAGCGAGCTGGAGGGCCTGATCGGCTTCTTCGTCAACGTCTTGCCGTTGCGCTCGCGACTCGCAGCCGGGGCGCGTTTCGTCGACCTGCTGGCCGCGACCAAGCGCACCTGCCTGGCCGCCTTCGAGCACCAGACGCTGCCCTTCGACCGCATAGTCGAAGCCATGGGCGTGCCCCGGGACCGCAGCCGCAACCCGCTGGTACAGGCCTTGTTCGTGATGCAGAACACCCCGCAAAGCGACTTCGCCATTCCTGATCTCGCCATCGACCTGCTGCCGCCGGCCGAACGCAGCAGCAAGTTCGACATGGCGCTGTTCCTCGAACGCGACGGTCAGGAGCTGTGCGCCGACTGGGTCTATGCCCGCGCACTGTTCAAGGCCGAGCGCATCGCAGCCCTGGCCGATGCCTGGCTGGCGATCCTCGATCAAGCCGTCGACAGTCCCCAGGGAGCCGTCGCCGCTATCACGCTCACACTGCCGCAATCGGAGCCTTCCGGCATGGCCAAGACCCCGTCCTCGACCAGCAAACTCGACAAGCTGAAAAAACTCGCGCCGCGCGCAAGCAGCCCGCCGCGCCCGCTGATCAAGACCACGCCCTTGATGGCCGACCGCGACTTCCCGCTGCTGATCGAACCGGCCGTGCCCGACCTCGACCCGGTGGGCTGGGCGCGCAGCTCGCGCGACCTGATCGACACCCTGCTGTGCCGTCACGCCGGCTTGCTGTTCCGTGGCTTCGCCCTGCACAGCCCGCAGGATTTCGAAGCCTTCGCCGAGGCCATCCACCCCGGCCTGTTCGGCGGCTACGGCGACCTGCCGAAGAAGGAAGGCGGACACAATATCTACCGCTCCACGCCCTACCCCGAGCGGGAGATGATCCTCTACCACAACGAAAGCTCGCACCTGCCGCGCGCGCCGCGCAAGCAGTGGTTCTTCTGCGAACAGCCGTCGCCGGTGGGCGGCGCCACTCCCATCGTCGATTGCCGCGAGCTGTACCGACGGCTGCCGCAGGAGCTGGCCGAAGCGTTCGAGCGCAAGGGCCTGCTGTATGTGCGCACCTTCACCAAGCGCCTGGATGTCAGCTGGCAGGCGTTCTTCAAGACCGAGGAGCGCGCCGAGGTGGAAGCCCAGTGCCGCGCCAGCGGTACCGCGTTCGTCTGGCTGGCCAATGACGAATTGCAGACCCGCACCCGTTGCCCGGCGGTGATCCGCCACCCGCTGAGCGGCGAACGCAGCTTCTTCAACCAGGTGCAGTTGCACCACGTGCATTGCCTGGAGCCGGAGGTGCGCGAGGACCTGCTGGCCATGGTCGGCCTGGAGCGCATGCCGCGTCACGTCTACTTCGGCGACGGCAGCCCGATCGACGATGAGGTGATGGCGCTGCTCGGCCGCCTCTACGAGGAATGCGCGGTGCGCTTCGATTGGCAGCGCGGCGACGTGGTGATGCTCGACAACCTCCTGGCCGCTCACGCCCGCGACCCTTACGAGGGCCCACGCAAGATCGCGGTGGCCATGGGCGACCTGCACGAGCCGGCACAACTGCGGGCTCATAGCAGTGAAGAAATGGAATGGCCATGCCCCCTGTAGGAGCCAGCTTGCTGTGGTTCGGCACGCCGACGATCTTTGTAGGTCAAAAGCATCGCCAGCAAGCTGGCTCCTACAAAGATTTACCTGGAGCAATTTTTGACCTCGCCTGCGACGGCCCCGCAGGAATGGCAGCACCGTTGGCCGGACCATCTTCCCCGGATTTCATCCGGGCTACGGCTGCCGATTGAACCGTAGGACTTCAGCTCACCTACAAAATGGATTTACAGGATTGAACGATATGCATGAGAGCGACCCTGGGCTACCCCTCAGCCCCGAACAACAAAGCGCGCTGGATAGCGGCCGAGCCCCGGCGCAGCTGAGCATCGCCCTGACCGGCGTATTGGACGAAGCCCGTCTACGCCAGGCTGTGCAATGCCTGGTCGAACGCCACGAAAGCCTGCGCCTGGCCTTGCGCCCTTCGCCGCTGTACCGCGGCCTGCGCCAACAGCCGGTAGCAGCCAACTTCGACTGGCACAGCCTGGACCTGCGCGCTGCGTCAGCCAACCTGGATATGCAATTGCATGAGTTGCGCCAGCGCCCCTTCGCCCTGGACCGCGGCTGCCTGCTGCGCGCCTGCCTGTTGCGCCTGGACCAACAGGAATGGCGACTGGAGTTGCTGCTCGCACCCAGCACCGGCGACCGTCTGAGCCTGGAGACGCTGTTCGATGAGTTGCAGCGCGTCTATGCCACAGCGGATGCCGAATTGCTCGACGAGGCGTTCCAGTATGGCCAGTACATCGACTGGCGCGCCGAGCTGGACGGCGACCCGGACGCCGAAACGGGACGAGCCTACTGGGCCGGTCTCGGTCTGGACAGCTTGGCGCCGCTGCACCTGCCTTATCGCCACGCTGCAACGTCCGCAGCCGCACAGGATTGTTACAGCCAGGCCGTGCCCAAGGCGCTTGCGGCCGAACTGCAGCAGCTCGCGGACAGCCGCCAGCAGCCGTTGGCCACGCTGCTGCAAGCCGCCTGGTGGGCACTGCTGGCACGTATCGGCGACGCGCACGCGTTCGCCGCGGGCTGGCAACACGACAGCCGCCTGGACTATGAAGTCCTCGCCGGCGCCGTGGGGCTCTACGACAAGGTGCTGCCGTTGCCGGTGCACCTCGCCCCGGAGGACAGCTTCGCCCTCTGGCTGCAGCGTCTGGCCGACTTGCTGGAAGCGCAGATCGGCGGCCAGGAATACTGGCCCCTGGCCGAACCGCCCCAGCGCAGCCATTTCGCCGTCGGCTTCACCCTGGACAAGCAGCCCACAGAACGCCAGAGCGGCGGTTTGAATTGGCGCGTGCTGGCGCTACCGGGTGTCGACCCGCGCTTCGAACTGGCCCTGCATATCCAACTGGCCGAGAGCGGCGACTTCAGCCTGGCGCTGCATCACGACCGTGCCAGCTACGCCGGCGCCGATATCCAGTGCCTGCTGGAGCAGTATCTGTGCCTGCTGGAAAACCTGCCCCGGCAGTTCGACGTGCCATTGGCCGATCTGGTTCTCAGCCCGGCCGCCCATCGCCCTCACCAGTTGGCCCTGTGCGGTCCGACTCGCGATTTCGGCTCGGCCGGCCTGCCGGCGCGTCTTGCCCACTGGGCGGCGGTCACCCCCGAGGCCGCGGCCTTGCGTGCCGGCGATCTGCGGCTGAACTATTGCGAATTGAACCAGCGCGTCGAACGCCTGGCCGCCGCGTTGCAAGCCCGTGGCGTCGGCGCGCAGAGCCGCGTGGCGCTGTTGCTGCCGCGTTCCGGCGAGCTGGTACTGGCGCTGCTGGCGGTGCTACGCGCCGGGGCTGCCTATGTGCCGCTGGACCCGAACTGGCCCAGCGCGCGCCTGCAAAAAATCCTCGCCGATGCCCAGCCGCAGCTGCTGCTGAGCGAGTCGCCGAAAGACGATCTGCATGATCAAAGCCTGCGCCTCGCCGATCTTCTGAGCGACAACCAAGCCGGGCTGGCGCCGCTCGACAGCATCCACCTGGACAGTATCCACCTAGAGCATGCCGCCTACCTGCTCTACACCTCCGGCACCAGCGGCGAGCCCAAGGGCGTGGTGATCGAACACGGCCAGTTGCTCAACTACAGCGCCGCCGTCAGCGAAGCGCTGGAACTGGGCCACTGCAAGCGCTTCGCCCTGACCTCCTCGGTGGCCGCCGACCTGGGCAATACCAGCCTGTTCGGCGCCCTGTGGAACGGCGCCTGCCTGGCGGTCGCCAGCGACCTGGAGAGCACCGATGCCGCCGCCTTCGCCCGCTTCGTCCGCGAGCAACGCATCGACTGCCTGAAGATGGTGCCCTCGCACCTCGCCGCGCTGCTCGAAGACGACTCCGCGAGCCTGCCGGCAACCCTGATCCTCGGCGGCGAAGCCACACCGTGCGCATTGCTGGAACGCATCCGCCGTCTGGCCCCGAGCTGCCGCGTCCACAACCACTACGGCCCCACCGAAACCACGGTCGGTCTGCTGGTGCACAGCCTCGGGCACAACCCTTGCGCTGACGACAGCCTGCCGCTCGACCGCGCCCTGGCCAACGGCTACGCCTACGTACTGGAAACCAGCGCCGAGGGCTTGCGCCCCGCGCCGTTGGGCGCCGCCGGCGAGCTGTACCTGGGCGGCGCGCAGTTAAGCCGTGGCTACCTGAACCGTTCTTCCGATGCATTCCTCGACGATCCGCTGCGCCCCGGCCAACGCCTCTACCGCAGCGGCGACCGCGCCCGCCTGTTGCCCGACGGTCGCCTGCAACTGCTCGGCCGGCTCGACCAACAATTGAAGATCCGCGGTTTCCGCGTCGAACCGGGCGAGCTGGAGGCTGCGCTCCTGGCCCTGGGCGGCGTAGGCCAGGCGGCGGTGAAGGTCACCGGCGAACAGCTGCACGCCTATGTGGTCAGCCAACGCAGCGCAGAGGAACTACTGCGCGAGCTGCGCGGGCAATTGCCGGATTACCTGCAGCCGACCCGCCTGCTCAAGCTGGCTGCGCTGCCGCGCATGGCCAATGGCAAGATCGACCGCCAGGCCCTGCCCGTCCCCACCAGCCAGGACCACGACGGCGACATGCAGGCACCGCGCGATGCCCTGGAAACGCTGCTCGCCAACCTCTATGCCGAACTACTGGAGCGCGATGCAGTGGGCACGACCCAGAGCTTGTTCGACCTCGGCGGCCATTCGCTGATGGTGATCAAACTCTGCGCGCGACTGCGCAAGCTGCTGCAAATCGAAGTGGCGCCCGGCCTGGTCTTCGACCACCCCAGCGTCGTCGCATTGGCCCAGGCCATGCGCGGAATGGAAAGCGTACCGGGGCGCCTGGAGCAGATCGCCGAACTGCGCCTCAAGCTCGCCGCCATGACACCAGAGCAACGCGCGGCCTTGCAGGCCCGTGCGCAAGCAGCCGAGGGGCAGCCGAGTTGAACCGCGCCCTGTGGTGTAGTGCGTTGCGTTCATCGCGCGCTGCTTTTGTAGGGTGGATGCCGCTTTTTGCATCCACCGGCCAATGGCGGCAAACGCTACGCGGTTTTCCACGGGGTGGCCATCCACGGGGTGGCTATCCGCCCTGCCAAGGTGCCAACCGCACCGCCGCCTTTGCTGTGGTTTCCGTCGCGCATCCAGAACATCGCGCAGCCATTCGTTAAAAGAGATTTCTTATGGAATTCGACGCCAAAAACCTGGCCGAACGTATCGCCAAGCTCGCTCCGGAAAAACGCGAGGGCTTTATCCGCGCGCTGGCCGACAAGGGCATTCGCCTGACCCGCCTGCCCATAGTCGCCGCACCGCGCGATGGGGCTGTGCCGCTGTCCTATGCCCAGCAGCGCCTGTGGTTCCTGATGCAACTGGAGCCGGGCAGCGCCGCCTACAACATGCCGGCTGCCCTGCGCCTGCGCGGCAAGCTGGATTTGGCCGCGCTGCAACGCAGCTTCGCTTGCCTGGTGCAGCGCCACGAAGTGCTGCGCAGCAGCTTTCACCAGACCGAAGGCGCAGCCGAGCAGATCGTCCATGCCGCCCTGCCGCTGGCGATAGGCGAGACCGACCTGAGCGCACTGCCAACACCCGAGCGCGAGCAACGCCTGCGCCAGATGATCGACGCCGAGGCCAACACCCCCTTCGACCTGAGCCAAGGCCCGCTGCGTCTGCAGATGGTACGGCTGGCGGCGGACGAGCATGCCCTGCTGCTGACCGCCCACCATATAGTCGCGGATGCCTGGTCGCTGGGCGTTCTCACCCGCGAGCTGGCGGCCTGCTACGGCGCGTTCGCCCAAGGTTGCGAGCCGACATTGGCGGCGTTGCCGATCCAGTACGCCGACTACGCGCTGTGGCAGCGCAACTGCCTGAGCGGCGCCGCGCTGGAACCGGAACTGGCCTACTGGACCGCACAACTGGGCGGCGAACAGCCGGTGCTGGAACTGCCCAGCGACCGTCCACGGCCCAAGCTTGCCAGCGGCCGCGGCGGACGCCACAGCTTGCACCTGGACACCGAACTGAGTGCCGGCCTCAACCGCCTGGCTCGTGAGCGCGGCACTACCCTGTTCAGCGTTTTGCTGGCGGCCTTCGACGTACTGCTCTACCGCCTCAGCGGCCAGACCGACCTGCGCGTCGGCGTGCCGGTGGCCAACCGCACCCGCCTGGAAACCGAAGGGCTGATCGGTTGCTTCGTCAACACCCTGGTACTGCGCGCCGAGCTGGATGGCCAGCAGCCCTTCGTCGCCCTGCTGGATCAGGTCAAAACCGCCAGCCTGGCCGCCCAGGCCCACCAGGAACTGCCCTTCGAGCGCCTGGTGGAAGCCCTGCAACCCGAGCGCGATCTCAGCCATCCGCCGCTGTTCCAAGTGCTGTTCAATCTGCTCGACAGCCAGCAACCGCGTCGCCTGGAACTACCGGGCCTGAGCATCGAGGCGATCGAACGCGAGCAAAGCGCCGCGCAATTCGACCTCAGCCTGGACATGGCCGAGCGTGCGGGCCAGTTGGAAGCCTGCTTCAGCTTCAACCGCGACCTGTTCGACGACGCCACCGTCGGCCGCTATGCAGCGGGTTTCGAGCGTTTGCTGCGCGGCATTCTGGCCAACCCGAATTGCCGCATCGGCCAATTGCCGCTGTTGAGCGAAGCCGAGCAGACCGCGCTATTGGCCGAATGTCAGGCGCGGATGCAGCTGCCGGCCGCGCAGCCGGTGCACCTGCGCCTGGCCGCCCAGGCTGCCGCCACGCCCGAGGCGCCCGCCCTGGTGCTGGACGATCGCACCTGGAGCTACGCCGAACTCAACCAACGCGCCAACCGCATCGCCCACCAGCTGCTGGCCCTGGGCCTGCCGGCCGAGGCGCGTATTGGCCTGTGCCTGCCGCGAGGCCTGGAGATGGTCGCGGCGCTGTTCGGCACGCTCAAGGCCGGGCTGGCCTTCGTGCCGCTGGATCCGGATTTCCCCGCCGAACGCCTGGCCCATATGATCGAGGACGCCGGCATCCGCCTGCTGCTGGTGGCCCCCGAAACCCGCGCCGCAACGGATGCCCACGCCCAGCTGGAACGCCTCGACCTAACCGCCATCGCCGCGGGCCCGACGTGCGACCCGACAGTAACCGTGCACCCGGCGCAACTGGCCTATCTGATGTACACCTCCGGTTCCACCGGCAAGCCCAAGGGCGTGGCCATCGACCATCGGGCGCTGGCCGGACACAGCGAGGTGGCGCTCGGCTTCTTCGAGCTGAGCGCGGCCGACCGGGTGCTGCAATTCTCCACCTTCAACTTCGACGGTTTCGTCGACCAGCTCTTCCCCGCCCTCAGCTGCGGCGCCTGCGTGGTCTTGCGCGGCCCCGAGCTGTGGGACAGCCAGGAATTCCAGCGTCGCCTGTTGCGCCATGGCATCAGCGTGGCTGACCTGGCCACCGCTTACTGGTATCAGCTGGCCCAGGATTTCGCCGCCGAGCCGCCCGCCGACTACGGCGCGCTGCGCCTGGTCAGCGCCACCGGCGAGGCGATGCCGCCCGAGGGTTTGAGCGCCTGGCGCCAAGCCGGCCTGGCGTCGATACGCCTGCTTAACACCTACGGTCCCACCGAAGCCACGGTGACCGCCAGCGTGCAGGACTGCCAAGCCTGGGCCAGCGGCGCCCGGCCGCTGCCGGTGCAGATGCCGATCGGCCAAGCCCTGCCCGGCCGCGCCTTCTACCTGCTGGACCGCGACGGCAACCTGGCGCCGCCCGGCGTGCCCGGCGAGCTGTGCATCGGCGGCGAACTGCTGGCCCGTGGTTACCACGGCCGCCCGGCCTTGAGCGCCGAGCGCTTCGCCCCCGACCCCTTCGGCCCGCCGGGCAGCCGCCTGTACCGTACCGGCGATCTGGCGCGGCGCCTGGCCGATGGCGCCATCGAATACCTAGGGCGTATCGACCAGCAGGTAAAGCTGCGCGGTTTCCGCATCGAACTAGGGGAAATCGAAGCGCGCCTGCAGAGCCATCCGGCAGTGCGCCAGGCCCTGGTGCTGGTACGCGAGGACCGCTCCGGCGACCGCCGCCTGGTCGCCTATGTGGTAGCCCACGGCGAGGCGCCCGCCGTCGACACCTTGCGCGAACACCTGGCCGAGGCCCTACCCGACTATATGCTGCCCGCCGCCTTCGTCAGCCTGCCGGCGCTACCGCTTAGCCCCAATGGCAAGCTCGACCGCAAGGCCCTGCCGCTGCCGGAATACGGCGCGGACAACCACGACCTGGCGCCGCCGCGCACCGCTCAGGAGCAGGCGCTGGCGCAGGTTTGGCAAGCGGTGCTCGGGCTGCAAGCGGTCGGCATCCACGACAATTTCTTCGCCCTCGGCGGCCATTCGTTGCTGGCCACCCAACTGGTGGCGCGGCTGCGCCGTCAGCTGGGTATCGAGCTGCCGCTGCGGGCGGTGTTCGAAGCACCGACCATCGCACAAATGGCCGAACGCTTGCCCGCGAGCGATGCGCCGGTGCAGCAACCGATTCCCGTCGCACCGCGTCCGGCATCGGGCCCCGCGGCCCTGCCGCTGTCCCATGCTCAGCAGGGCATGTGGTTTATCCAGCAGTTGCAGCCGAGCAGCGCCGCTTACCACATTCCCAGCGCCGCGCGGTTGCGCGGCCATCTCGACAGCGCTGCCCTGCGCGCGGCTTTCCAAGCCCTGGTGCGACGTCACGAAGCCCTGCGCACCTGCTTTGCGGAACAGGACGGCGAGCCGACCCAACTGATCCACGGCGCTATCGACCTGCCGCTGCCGACAATCGACCTCGGCCATCTGCCGCCCGCCGAACGCGAACCAGCGGCCCGCCGTCTGCTGATCGAGGAAGCCACCGAGCCCTTCGACCTGAGCCAAGCGCCGCTGCTGCGCTTGACCCTGGTGCGTCTGGCGGCCGACGAGCATCTGCTATTGCTGGTACTGCACCACATAGTCGCCGACGGCTGGTCCATGGGCGTACTGGTCAGTGAATTGGCCCAGCTTTACCGCGCCGCGCTGGAAGGCCGCGAGGCCGCCCTACCGGCCCTGCCGATCCAGTACGCCGATTACTCCGCCTGGCAACGCCAACGCCTGGATGGCGCCGGCCTGGATCGTCAGCTCGCCTACTGGCGCCAAGCCCTCGGCGAGCCCCAGGCACCGCTGGACCTGCCCGCCGACCGGCCACGCCCGGCGGCCATGAGCGGCCGTGGCGGGCGCCATCGTTTCAGTATCGAGCGCGCCACCGCCAGCGCCTTGAACGAACTCTGCCGGCAGCAGGGCGCCACGCTGTTTATGGGGCTGCTCGGCGCCTTCCAAGTCTGGCTACACGCCCATAGCGGGCGGCTCGATCCCATCGTCGGCACCGATGTGGCGAACCGTGGCCGGGCCGAAACCGAAGGCGTGGTCGGCTTCTTCCTCAACCAACTGGCGCTGCGCGCGGACCTCGCCGGCAACCCTAGCTTCAGTGCATTGCTGACCCGGCTGCGCACGCAGGTGCTGGATGCCTACAGCCATCAAGAACTGCCGTTCGACAAGCTGGTGGAAGCACTCAACCCGGCGCGCAGCCTGGCCTGCAGCCCGCTGTTCCAGGTCAAGCTGGTGTTGCAGAACCAGCCGGAAGGCGCCCTCGAAATGCCCGGCCTCGAGGTGCTTCCCGAGCCGATCGAACATGGCCAGGCCCAGCTCGATTTGCACCTGACCGTGGAAGAAACGCCGCACGGGCTCGACTGCACCTTCAAATACAGCGCCGATCTGTTCGAGGCCACGACGGTTGCGGCCTTCGCCGAGGAATTCAGTGCGCTGCTGGCGCACGTCGTCGCCAGCCCCGACACGTCCGTGGCAATGCTGGCCCAGACCATTACTCAACGCGCCCGCGAACGTCGTTTGGCCGAGCAGCAAGCCCGCAGCCAACAGGGCTTGGCACGCCTCGGCGGCGCACGGCGTAAACCCCTACTCACTACCGACTCCATGGAGGGCTAGTCCCATGACCACTCCCCCGTCCCCGACCCTCGGCGGCATGCGCCGTAAAGCCATCCGCCTGGAACAAGACGCCCTGGTGCGCTTCACCCCGCTGCTGCCCGGCCAGTCGTTCCCGCTGTTGTGCGAACCGGCCACCGCCGGGGTCAGCCTGTCGGCCTGGGCCGAGCGCCAGCGCGAGCTGCTGGAAAGCAAGTTACTGGAGCATGGCGCGATTCTCTTTCGCGGCTTCTCCGTGGGCTCGGCCAATGAGTTCGACCAGTGCATCAGCGCCCTGTCCGGCGGGGCGCTGGAATACCGTTTCCGCGCCTCGCCGCGGACCCAGGTCGATCCCACCCTGAATATCTACACCTCCACGGACTACCCGCAGGACCAGCGGATCTTCCCGCATAACGAGCATTCCTACTCGCCGGTATTCCCGCTGAAGATTTTCCTCTGGTGCGACATCGCCCCCGAGTCCCGCGGCGAAACCCCGATCGGCGATACCCGGGCCATCACCCAGGCCATCGACCCGGCGATCCGCGCGCGCTTCGCCGAGAAAGGCATCATGTACGTGCGCAATTACGGCGACGGCTTCGGCCTGCCCTGGCAGACAGTGTTCCAGACCGAGGACCGCGCCCAGGTCGAGGCTTACTGCGCCAATGTCGGCATTCGCGTGGAATGGAAGGAGAACAACCGTCTGCGCACCCGCCAAATCGGCCCGGCCCTGGTGCGCCACCCGCGCAGCGGCGAAACCCTGTGGTTCAACCACGCCACCTTCTTCCACGTCAGCACCTTGCCGGCCTCGGTACGCGATGCCCTGCAAGCCGACTTCGCCGACGACGACCTGCCGCAGAACACCTTCTACGGCGACGGCAGCCCGATCGAACCCGAGGTGCTGGAGCATCTGCGCGCGGTTTACCTGCAGCAGATGATCGAGTTCCCCTGGCAACGCGGCGACGTGCTGCTGGTGGACAACATGCTGGCGGTGCATGCGCGCAACGAATTCAGCGGCCCGCGGCGCATTTTGGTGTCCATGGCCGAAGCGCTGAACAGCAGCGATGTAGCGCTGAACCGCTAAGGCTTTTCACCCTATCCCAGAGAAAGCCTTGTAGCCCGGATGAAATCCGGGGACGCCAATCCCTGACCTCATCCGGGCTGGCGTAGGAACATAGGCTCTACGGGACTAACGCTTTTCACTCCTCTCCCGCCGGGAGAGGGGCCGGGGGTGAGGGAAATACGCCCACACCCAGTCAGCCCAATTTTTCAAGGCCAACGGACATGTCCATCGAAGGTTTCCGCCCCGCCCTGCAACAAACCCGTCACTGGCGCCTCGCCCCGAACGCCGTAGCCCAACTCTGCGCCGAGCTGCCGGCCGCCATCGAGCCGCAACGCCTGCACGCCGCGCTCGGCCAATTGCTGGTCCGTCATGAAATCCTGCGCACCAGCCTCACCGCCGTGCCCGGCATGCAATTGTCGGTGCAGGTGATCGCCGAGGACCTGAACTTTAGCTGGCAAGTCGTGGAGGCCAGCGCGGCGGACGCCGAAGCCAGCCTGCTGGCCCATCTCCAGGCCGAACTCGTCGCCAGCGTAGCCAACCCCGAGCAACCGCCCCTGGCCGCCGCCCTATTGTGCAACGGCCCGAACAACCACCTGCTGCTGGCCCTGCCAGCCGCCAACGCCGATGCCGCGACCCTCGAGCGCCTGCTAACGGAACTGGCCGCCCTTTACCAAGGCCAGCGCCTGGACGACGAGCCGGTGCAGTACGCCGACTTCGCCGAATGGCAGCACGAATTGATCGCCGGCCCGGACGGCGATGCCGGCCGCGCTTTCTGGCAGCGCCAGCAGGCGGCGGAGCTGCTGAGCCCAGTCCATCCCTGGCAGAATCCGCGCGCGGAACAGGGCTACCGACCGGCACGGATCGAACAGAGCCTGTCCGCCGCCGCCCAGGACCGCCTGCACAGCACCCTCGCCGGGCTGGCCTGCCAACCGGCAACGCTGTTCGGCCTGTGCTGGGCGACCCTGCTGCAACGCCATCTGGGCTTGCCGCGCCTGCTGCTCGGCTGGTGCCATGAAGGCCGAAACGACGCCACGCAAACCGCCTTCGGCGCCTATGCCAAGGCCCTGCCGCTGCTGCTCGCGGTGGACGAAAACCAATCCCTGGCGGCACTCACCGACGCGTTCGGCGCACTGCTGGCGGAGGCCGAAGCCTGGCAGGAAAGCTGGCCGGGCGAGGCGACAGCGCCGAGCTTCGGCTTGCGCTACCGCGCCAGCGCGCCGTCCACCTGGCCGGCGCTCAGCCTGGCAGAGGCGCTTGAACCTTTCGCCCTGCTGCTGGACATAGAGGAACGCAATGGCCGCTTCGCCTTCGCCTTGCGTTATGACGCGGCGCGCCTGGACGAGCACACCGCCACCCTGATCCTCGAACAGTTCCTCGCCCTCTGCGAACAGGCCTGCACCGCCAGCCAGCGCCCGCTACGCGAGGCCAACGGCATCGGTGCGCGGCAAGCCGAGTGGCTCGCCGAACTCAATCGCACAGAGGCAAACGTCTCCACGCCCGCCCTGCTGCATCAGCTGTTCGAAGCCCAGGTCGACGCCCGCCCTGAGGCCATCGCCCTTAGCCACGCCGGTGTCCAGCTCAGCTACGCCGAGCTGGAACGCCAGGCCAATCGCCTGGCTCACCGTCTGCGCCAAGCCGGCCTGTGTGCCGGGCAACCGGTGGGACTGTTCCTCGGCCGCTCCCGCGAGGCCATAGTCGCCCTCCTCGGCATTCTCAAAGCCGGCGGCGCCTATCTGCCGCTGGACCCGGCCTACCCCGCCGAGCGCCTGGCCGACATGTTGGAACAAACCCAGGCGCCGCTACTGCTGAGCCACAGCGCCCTCGCCGAGCGCCTGCCGGCCGGCAGCTACCAGACCCTCTGGCTGGATGCCGAAGACGAGGCCGAGTTGCCCGAACAACGCCCGGCACCCATCGCTCACCCGGACCAACTGGCTTACCTGATCTTCACCTCCGGCTCCACCGGCCGGCCCAAGGGCGTAATGGTCTCGCACCGCAACGCCATGCATTCCACCAGCGCCCGCTGGCTGGGCTATACGGAGCCGCTCGAATCGTTCCTGCTGGTTTCCGGTCTGGCCTTCGACAGCTCGGTGGCCGGCCTGTTCTGGAGCCTCAGCCAAGGCGGCAGCCTGTGCCTGCCCCTGGACGAACAGGTGCAGGACGCCGGCGCCCTGGCCCGGCTGATCGCCGAACAGCGCATCAGCCACTGCCTGATGCTGCCTTCGCTCTATGCCCAGGTGCTGGAGCAGCCCGGCGAGCGCCTGGCCAGCCTGCGCTGCGCCATAGTCGCCGGCGAAGCCTGCCAGGCTGCGGTGGCGGCGCGGCATCGCGAGGTCTGCCCAGGCGCCGCGCTGTACAACGAATACGGCCCCACCGAAGGCACCGTCTGGTGCAGCTTGTACCGCAGCCGAGGCGACGAACAGGGCGTGCTGCCGATCGGCCGGGCCATCGCCAATATGCAGTTGCGGGTGCTGAATGAACGACTGGAGCAGGTCGCCGCCGGCGTCGCCGGTGAAATTTACCTGAGCGGCGCCGGCATCACCCAGGGCTACCTGGGCCGCCCGGACCTCACCGCCGAACGCTTCCTGCCCGATCCTTTCGGCGCGCCGGGCAACCGTCTGTACCGCAGCGGCGATATCGGCCGGCTAAACGCCGAAGGCGATTTGGAATTCCTTGGCCGCGTCGACCATCAGGTGAAAATCCGCGGCTTCCGTATCGAATTGGGCGAAATCGAGGCGCGTTTGCTGCTGCACCCGGCCATTCGCGAAGCCGCGGTGATCGCCCGCCAGAACCCGGCCGGCGACGCCGAGCTGGTGGCCTACCTGGTCGCCCGCGACGCCTGCCCCGGCGCGCAAACGCTGCGCCAGCACCTTGCCGAGCTCCTGCCGGAACATATGCTGCCGGCCGCCTATCTGATGCTGCCGGCGCTGCCGCTGACGCCCAACGGCAAACTCGACCGCGCCGCCCTGCCGGCTCCCGAACGCAACAGCCAGCGCGCCTACCGGGCTCCGCGCAGCGAGCGGGAAATCCTGCTCGCCGGGCTTTGGGCCGAAGTGCTGGGGGTGGAACGGGTCGGCCTGGACGATCACTTCTTCGAACTGGGCGGCCACTCGCTGACCGCTACCCGCCTGATTTCGCGCCTGCGCAGCGCCTTGGCATTGGAAGTGCCCGTGCGCGCCCTGTTCCAGCATCCGACCCTGGCCGGCTTCGTCGAACACGCCCTGCCGGCGGCCCCCACTGCGAGCTTGCCGCCGCTATTGCCGGCACCGAGCGACGCCGGTCTGCCGCTATCCTTCGCCCAGGAGCGCCTGTGGCTGTTCGATCGCCTGCATCCTGGCAACCCGGCCTATCAGGTCGCCGAAGCGGTGCGTCTGTCCGGAGTTCTGAATCATCAAGCGCTGGAGCGCAGTTTCGGCGAGTTGCTGCGTCGGCATGCCAGCCTGCGCACCACCTTCGTGCTGGTCGACGGCCAGCCGCAGCAACGCATCGCCGCGCCACGGCCCATGCCCCTGCCGCTGCTCGATCTCAGCGAACTGAGCGTGGCCGAGCGCGACCAGGAACTGCGCCTGCAACTGGACGCCCAGGCGCTGCAAGCCTTCGATCTGGCTCGCGGTCCTTTGCTGCGCGCCGGGCTGATCCGCCTGGGCGCCGAGGAGCATGTGCTCTGGCTGTGCCTGCACCACATAGTCACCGACGGCTGGTCGATGCGCGTGCTGACCCGCGAGCTGAAGGCGCTCTACACGGCGTTCAGCGCCGGCCAGCCATCCCCCCTGAGCGAACCGGCGCTGCAATACGCCGACTTCGCCCATTGGCAGCGCCGCCAGCTCAGCCCCGCCGCGCTCAAGCCGCAGCTCGATTTCTGGCTCGCCCATCTGGGCACGGACAGACCGCTGCTACAGTTGCCCGGCATGCACCCGCGCCCGGCACTGCCCAGCCATCGCGGCACCCAGTACGAATTCAGCCTCGACACCGCTCTAACCCAAGCGCTGCACGACTTGAGCCAACGCCAAGGCGTCACCCTGTTCAGCACCCTACTCGCCGCCTTCAAGCTGCTCCTCGCCGGGCACAGCGGCCAGCACGACATCCGCATCGGCATCCCGATCGCCAACCGCAACCAGCAAGCGCTCGAAGGGCTGGTCGGCTTCTTCGTCAACACCCTGGCCCTGCGCAGCGACCTGAGCGGTAATCCCTCGTTCGAGGCGCTGCTGGTTCAGCTGCACGACAGCATGCTGGCCGCCCACGACCACCAGGACCTGCCGTTCGAGCAACTGCTGCAAGCACTGCCCAACACCCAGCAGCAAAGCGCACCGCTGCTGCAAGTGATGTTCGACCTGCACCGCGAACGCATCCTCACCTCCAGCGAGTTCGGCAACCTGCAGATCAGCCCGATGGAGGAAGGCAGCAACCACAGCACCCTGTTCGATCTGATGCTGGATATCGGCGAACGCGAGCACGGCCTGGTCGCCACCTTCACCTACAGCACCGACCTGTTCGACCCCGCCCATATCGCCACCCTGGCCGAGGACTACCGGCAGTTGCTGCGCAACGTCATCCAGCGGCCTCAGGTGCAACTGGACGAATTACGCCCACAGCTCAGCCCAATCCCCGCGGCCACAACCAGCAACGCGCCGCACGCCGAAACCCAGGTCCAAGCCCTGCTGCAAGAACTGCTCGAACAGCCCGCACTCGACCCGCAAGCGAGCTTCTTCGAACAAGGCGGCACCTCGCTCAAAGCCGTACAGCTCTGCGCACGCCTGCAAGCGCTATGGGGCACCGCCATTCCCGCACAGCTGGTATTCCTACACCCGCAACTGGCCGAGTTGGTGCGGGTACTGAAACCCTATGCGGGTATGCGGGCGGGCTGAGGCTGTTAAGCGGAAGAACGGGGTGCGGCCGCGGAGGCCGCCCCTGTATGCAGCAGTTGCCTGAACTATTGAGAAGTGCCTATCAACGTTGCAACGTAGGGATTGCCCGTTGGATGAGGCCGGCGGTATTTACCCGACCGTATTGAACGAGGCAACGACGTCAACAAGCTGTTGCCTGACCCAGGCATGGGCAGGGTCGCCGTGGAAGCGCTCATGCCAAATCATGGCTGGCGACAAGGGAGCAACTTGAAGCGGCAAATCCAGGAGCATGAGCGGGAGCCTTTCCGCAAGACGGCGCGCCAAACGGCTTGGCAACGTGAGAATCATGTCGCTATCCGCCACCAACATCGCACCAGCAAGAAAGTGGGGAACTCGCAGCGCGACGTGGCGAGTGAGTCCCTGTGTCGAGAGGGCGGTGTCGACCGCACTCTCTCCCACCCCGGAAATCGTCACGGTAACGTGGCGTAGGGTCACATAACGTTCCAGGCTAAGGCCGCCTGCCATGCCGGGGTGATCGGATCTCACCACGCACGCCCAGCTGTCAGTGTAGAGGCCGCGTCGATAGAGGCTGCCGGGCAGCGCCTCGAAAATACCCAGCGCGAGATCTGCTGTCCCCTGCTCGATGAGCCGCACGTTGTCCCCAGCAGGTTGGGCGATATGGAGACTGAGCGCAGGCGCATGGCGCTCCAAGCGGGCGATTAAACCCGCAAGGACCAGCAAGCTCAGGTGATCGTGCGCGGCGATCGTGATCCGCCCCGTTGCAGAGGCGGGATCGAAGACGGCAGGCGAGACGATAGCTCGGGCATCGTCTAGCAACCTGGCCACTGGACCTGCCAGCATTTCACCGCGCGGCGTCAGTTCCAGTCCGAGTTTGCCGCGCACTACCAGGCGGTCGCCCAGCATTATGCGCAGTCGTCCAAGCGCGCGGCTGGCGGCCGGCTGGCTCAAGCCCAAGCGGAGGCCCGCCTGGGTGACACTTCGCTCCCGAACGAGTGCTTCGAACAGCTTTAACAGGTTGAGGTCGACCGCAGATAAATCCACTTGGTGCATTCCCGCTATAACTTTCATGTCATTTATGCATGCCGAGCAATCATGCACCCTTCTGTTTCATCTTTAACAGGAGATTTTTGTATGACTGCTTCCTCCCCCCTTCCTTATGTTGTGTTCGGCGTGACCGGCCGTACTGGCGCTGCTGCCGCCGATGCGTTTTTGCGCGCTGGGCACCCTGTGCGCGTCGTCGTGCGCGACCCGGCCAAGGGCCGCCCGTGGGCCGAACGCGGCGCAGAGGTTGCGGTGGCCGACCTGACAGACCTGGTATCGATGACCAAGGCGCTCAGTCGAGTTCAGGGCGCCTATGTCGTCAGTCCGCAACACTACAACCGTGAAGACCTGTTTGAGTTGGCTGAGTTGATTGCCGACACCACGGCGCGCGCTGCGGTTGCGGCGGACGTACCTAGGCTTGTGGCTCTTTCCTCGGTGGGTGCCGACCGTGCAAGCGCAACGGGATGGATTGGGATGAACCGCATATTCGAGCAGCGTTTAGGAGAAGCAGGTGTTTCCGCCATCTTCCTGCGTGCGGCCTATTTCATGGAAAACTGGATGCCGATGGTCGGACAGGCCATGCGCAACGGCACCCTGCCAACGTTTCTGGCACCACCACGGCGTCCTCTCCCGATGGTGGCGACTGTGGATGTCGGTAGCGCCGCGGCTGCTTTGCTGCAAGAAGAATCGACGGGAATCCGCATCGTCTCTATCTCGGGGCCCAAAGACTATGCTCCGAACGATGTCGCCGCCGTCGTTTCAGCCACGCTCGAGAAGCCAGTCAGGGTGGCAGTCCTGCCGGAAGCCGACTGGCCCACAGCGCTGGCGGATGCCCATTTCTCAACGGCCGCACTTGCCGGTTTTACCGAAATGACTCGTGGCCTCAATAACTCGTATATCGACATCAAGAGCGATCCCGGCGCCATCGAATGGGCAGGAACGACCCCGCTGGAACAAGTCATCGCCGAACTGGCACAGTGTCAGCGCTAAAGGCCAGCAGTAGTTATTCGGCATCGCCAAGCGGCTAAGGAGTCGGCCAAGGCCAACTCTTCCCAAGATAGTCCCCATCGAATTGGCTGGGGACTACTTTGCTTCTATCACTTATGCCTACAAGAATTATCCCCGCGCAATGACTGCTCGGTTCGGCAATCCTAGCGTCCCAGCACCCTGACCAGCGGCCGCAGCCATTGCGGTCGCCAGGCCAGAGTGAGCGCCAGGACGTAGCCGCTGGGCGGTAGCAGGAGCAGCCAGATCAGGCTGCCGAAGGCCGCACCTTGATAGGCCCAGGCCAGCAGCAGGCTTAACGTCAGAGCGCTCCAGCCGATTGGTGCGGCCCAGGGGGCGCGCGGACTCTGGCTCTGCAGCGATTGCCAGTGTTTGTTCTGGGCCAATGCCAAGCACGCCAGGCCGCTCAGGTGCAGGGCCAGCAGGCCGGTGACGAGCAAGACTTCAAGCATCTTCGACGGTTTCCAATCGTGCCGCCCGGGTCTCACGCCGACTCAGGCGCAGCCAGGCGTTGCCGGCCAGGACGGCGACCAGCAGCAAGGCGCCATCCACCCCGGCGACGGCCCATTGCGCCTGGCCCAGGCTGCGCCATGGATAGTCGCCGGTGGTCAGGCCGTTGAGCAGCACCGCCGCCAGCGCCAATAAGGCAATGGCCGCACACTGGGTTCGCCAAGGCGCGCGACTCTCGCGGCTGCGATAGATGACCAAGAGGCTGTGCAGGGTCGCGGCCAGCCATGTGGCGAAGAACAGCCAGATTTCCCAACTCGCGCGCTGCGCCAGGGTTTCCGGCAACAGCCGATTGGCCGCCAGCATGCTCAGGGTCGCCAGCGGCAAGCCGCCGGTCAGGCTGGCAGCGAGCAGCTCGACCAGACGCAGGCCGGCGCGTCCCTGGGGCAAGCGCCAACGGCGTTTTTCGTTCCAGTAGAGCAAACCGCTGGCCAACATCAGACAGCCGGCGACACAGGCCAGAAAGTACAGCAGGCGCAACAGCGGTTGCTGGAAGTGCGCCACATGCAGCCCGGCCAGCAGACTATGGGTGGCGGCAGCCGGCTTGAGGTTGGCCTGATGCAGCGGCAATCCGGTAGCGCCATCGAAGTACAGGGTCTCGCCGTCCGTGCTCAAGCGATCCGCCAGGGATCGGCTGATTTCCACATAGGCCTGGGCATCGCCCGGGTGCCAGACGCGGACGAAGGCCGGCTCGCCGCCGCGCCATTGCGTGCGGGCCTGCGCCGCCATGCCATCCAGGGACGCCAGTCGGCCTGGCTGCCCCGCCGCCGGCCGACTGAAGGTGTCGCGCGCTTCGCTGGCGAATTCGCCGGCCCGCTCCTGATAAGCCGCGAGGATGCCGGCCGGCAGATACTGGGGAAAACTGATAAGCAGACCGCTCAAGAGGATGACCAGAAAGAACGGCAGGGCGAACACCCCGGACAGGTTGTGCAGATCGAGCAGCCGCCGCGGCGACTGGTTTGGGCGGAAACTGAAGAAGTCCTTGAGCAAGCGCGCATGGATCAATACCCCGGCCACTATCACCAGCAAACCGGCCATGCTGGCCAGGCCCACCAGCAGCAAGCCGAGATTACCGGCCTCCAGGTGCAGCATGTAATGGAAGCGGTAGAAGAAGTCGCCGCCCTGGCTACCCGCCGTGGCCAACAGGTGGCCGCGTTGCGGGTCGATAAAGCGGCTCCGCCCCTCCCCCTGTAGATCCCAGGTTTGCAGGCGCAGCACAGGAGCCCGGCTGTTGGGCAGCTCCACATACCATTGCTCCAGCGCTTGCCCCGCCGTCAGACGTTCAACCTCCGGCACTATCTGGCGATCCAGTGACAGCTCGGCGGCGGGCGTCGACAGCCGCGTTTGCGGCAGCATCCAGCGATCCAGTTCGCTGTCGTACAGCGCCAGGCTACCCATAAAGAACGCCACGAACAGCACACCGGCGCAGGCCAGGCCGAGCACGCTGTGCAGCCAGAGCATGGCTTGGCGTAAGTTGGCGAACATCAGCCTACGCCCCAGCCGCGGCTGACCAGTCCGCACAGGACGCTAGCCGCCATGAGGACGGCCCAGAGCCGCAACGGTCTCTGCGCTGCAAAGGCCAATAGCGCCAGCGCCGGATAGAGCACAAAGCCCAGCAAGGTGCTAAAAATCACCGCCTCGCTGCGTTCCAGCCCCAGCTGTGACAATGCAACGGCGATACACCCCGTTAGCGTCCAGATAACCCCATAGCTACCGATCAGCACGGCCAGCAGATAGGTACCGCGCGCAAGGGCAGCATTGTTGCCAGAGGGTTTGGCGGCAGTTCGCACACATATCTCCTTGAGAGCCAGTTTGTTGCCCGGATTGCCTGGGCATTTAATCGGGCTACCAGGCGCGCTTTTGTAGGGTGAACATGGCGAAGCCTTGTCCACCGCCAACGGCCCAAACGGCGGACAAGCCTTCGCCATGTCCGCCCTACGATATTGCAGTTCCACGGACGGCTAGACGACAAAAGCCCGGCTCTCGACGAGGGCCGGGCTTTGCACGCCTTGCGGGCCTTAGAACTTGGCGCGCAGGGTCATGGTGGCGGCACGTGGGTCGCCCCAGATATTGCCGTCCTGGAACGTATTGATACGCTGGTAGTACTTCTTGTCGGTCAGGTTGGTGACCAGAAAATCAGCCGACAACTGCGGGGTGATCTGGTAGCCAAACCCGGCATCGAACAGGGTATAGCCGCTCTGCCGCAATTTGGCATCATCCAGCGGTGTAATCTTGTTGTAGGTCTCGCTGACGCTGTTCATACCGGCCTGCAGATTCCAGCGCTGCAATTCGCCAGGCAGTTGGTAGCGGGTCCATACGCGCAAGATATGCTTGGGCGTGAAGATTTTCACTTGGTCGGTGCTGTTCAGATGATCCTTATGGGTATAGGTGTAGTTGGCATTCAAGGTCCAGTCGGCGGTCAGCTGTCCGTTGAGCTCAGTCTCGAAACCACGGCTGCGGGCCTTGCCGCCGGCCACTGAGGCCTCCCCATCAGGATCATTGAGATCTTCTATGGCGCGGTTCTCCTCTTCCACCTGGAACAGGGCGAAAGAGGCTGCCAATGCGCCGTCCAGATACTCGCCCTTGATTCCGGCTTCCCACTGCTCGCCCTGCAGTGGCTCGAGCATGTCGCCGCTGATATCGCGGGTGCGCGCATCATGCGGCTGGAACACTTCGGCGTAGCTGGCATAGAGGGAGTAGGTATCGTTGAGGTCATAGACCAGGCCAGCGAAGGGGGTGAACTCCCGGTTAACCTTGTCCTTTACCCGTTGATCAGCTAGCGGTATAGCAGGATCGTCCTTGTTCACTCTATCGGTTACGTTTCGGGTGATGTCCCACCAGCTCATGCGGCCACCCAGCACCAGCGTCAACGGCTCGGCCAGGCTCAAGCGCAGGTTGCTGTAGATGCCGCGCTGACGGGTATCGGTGAAAATGTTCTGGGAATGTGCAAAGTCAGGCTCGGCCACATCTATTGATGGATTGAATACGTCCACCGCTTGCTTGGGATCGGAGTCGTAGTCCCCTTTGTTGTAAAACTTGGAGCGCGAGTAGTTGGCTCCAACCAACAGCTTATGCTCACGGCCGAATAGGCTGAACGGCCCATCGACATAGGCATCCACCTCATCCTGCTTTTCACGGTAGTCGAAGCGGAGGGCGTTGATAGTCACCAGGTTGTCCGCGGGGTCTATGCCCCCTGCATTGCGCGCATAAGCCTGAGTCAGGTCGAAGTTATTCTGCGCATGGCGCAGGGAAAGCTTGGCCTTCCAGCCATCAGCCAGTTGTTGTTCCAACTCGGCGAAGGCGCTATCGCTCCAGAAGTAGTCACGGTTCCAATCGGCGCCGTAAAAATTGGAGCGCGATGGATCGACCAAGGAATACTTTTCACCAGCCGCTCGATAGGCAGGCAAAGATCTTTGCGCCCCACGCGCATCCACTTCCTGATGGCTAACGCCAAAAGTCAGCAATGTATCCGGCGTCAGATCGGCTTCCAGCACGCCATAGAACAGGTTGCTCTTCTCATCGCCGCCGTCGTAATAGAAATGCCGATCGCGCTTACTGGCCACCACACGCCCGCGGATATTGCCGCTTTCGGTCAACGGGCCGGTGACGTCGATCATGCCACGGTAGTCGTCCCAGGAGCCGGCGCTCAGCTCGCCGGACACCGCCGCTTCGGCCTGTGGGCGCTTGCGCACCAGGTTGATGCTGCCGCCGGTACCGCCGGCACCATTGAGAATACCGGCAGGGCCTTTAAGTACTTCAACCCGCTCGTACATCGCCAGGCTTGGAGAGAGGAAAATGCGGTTATCCATTGTGGTGGGGGTGCCATCCAATGACAGCGAGGTCATCTCGAAGCCGCGGGAGAGATAGGTCGTACGGTTGGCATCGATGCGCTGCACCGTCACCCCGCCGACCTGTTTCATGGCCTGTTCCAGGGTGTAGAGGTTCTGTGCCTCGATACGCTCCTGGCCGACCACATTCACGGTCTGGGGGACTTCACGCAGTTTGAGCGGGGTTTTCGAGCCGGCCGTGACCACCGTCTGATCATCCTGTTTGCCGGTGATCGTTTGCGCTGGCAGATCCACGGCATCAGCCTGTACAGCCTGCTCCTCGGCCCACGACGCGCTCGAACAGGCGATGCCTGTCAGCATAAATGGCACCAATAGACGGTTTTGAACCCGCGCAAACTGCTTTGACTGTTTACCCCGACGCTGCATACAGCTCCCCTTCCCGATGGTTAATCTAATAATTAACGATAATGATTTGCAATCATACTCAAACCCGGACCGAAGCCACAACCTCCGGTCCGGGTTTGGTTATGGTGTCATTCGAAGGGGCTGACGCCTCTCTGCCCTTCCAGAATCATGCCGTGGCCGTGGCCAACGGTTCCTGCACGGCACTGAAGGTGCTTTTATCCAACTCGCTGAGTTGCCCGCCATCGCAGTGGATCACCCGGTCGGCCACGGCGAAGTAGCGGTCGTCGTGGCTGATGGCGATAACCGTTTTGCCGCGCGCTTTCAGCTCCGGTAACAGCTCCAGATAGAAGAAGGCGCGGAATAGCGGGTCCTGGTCCGCCGCCCACTCGTCGAGCAGCAGGATCGGCCGTTCCTCCACCAGCGCCACCAGCAGGGCCAGGCGTTTGCGCTGCCCTTGGGATAACTGGGTGGTGGAAAGCAGGCCCGCCGGATCGATGGATACCTTGCGCTCCATGCGCAAGCGGGTCAGCCAGGCCTGAGCCAGGGACATATCGAAATCGCCCTCTGGACCGACCAGACGCTCGAACAGATGGAAGCTGGAAAGCACCGTGGAGAAATGACTGCGATACCAGTCCCGGCGCTCATCGGTGATCTGCTCGCCATGCAGGCTCAAGCGCCCGCCACTCGGGCGATAAAGGCCGGTGAGCAACTTGGCCAGGGTCGACTTGCCGCTGCCATTGCCACCGACGATGAATAGCGTTTCGCCCGCATGAACATGCAGGTCGACGGGCCCCAGATGAAAGCCATAGTCGTCGCAGACGGCCGGGTATTGGTAAGTCAGCCCCTCGAGCCTGAGTAGCATCTCGCCGCGGTTGGGGAATCGGGGCTGTTGGGCCCTGAACTCGGGTTGGCTGGGGGCCAGGGTGAGCGACTCGATCTTGGCCAGTGCCACGTTCCCGGCGATCAAGGTGGGCAGGCTGCCGATCAGATCGTTGAGCGGCATACGTAGAAACATCAGCACCAACACGAAGGCCGCCACAGTGGCGGCCGCTATGCCCAGCAAGGCCCCTGCGGCGAATAGCCCACCGGCCAGGCCCAGGATCAGCGTCACCGTCCAGTTCAAGCTGAGCGTCCAATAGCGGTCGGCAAGCACCTCGTTGCCCCGCGCACGGTCGGCGGCGCTAAGTAGATCGAGCTCATAGAAGCGCTGCTTGCGCGGCGTGTTCAGCGCCAATTCATAACGCCCTTCGATGGCCGAGGTATAGGCGGCGTATAGCTGATCATCGGTGTCGCGCACCACCTTCATCAGCTCACGCATGCGCGCGAACCAACCGTGAGCCAGCCAGACCCCCAGCCCCAACAGCACACCGCACAACAACACCAGTTGCCAGGACAACCAGGCCAGATAGACACAGCCGCCAAGCATCAGGATGCCGTTGTAGAGGACGAAAGGCAGACGATTGAAGGCCTGGCCGATGGACTCGACATCCTTACTCAGAGTGGCGTACAGCGCCGGGGCACCGATCTTCTCCAGCTGTTCGATGGGCGTATCGAGCAGGCGCTTGACCAGTTGCAGGCGCAAGTCGTAGACCACCCGGTGACCCAGCGCGGTCAGTAGGGCTTGAGAGCCGAAACCGCAGGCGAACAGCACCAGTAGCAGACCGAGGTACAGGCCACCTTGGGTCGCGCCCATGGTCTGGGTACCGGCGATCATCTGGTTGATTTCGTTGAGCAGCGCGATACCCGCCGCCGCGCTCGCCAAACTGCCGAGCAGAGCCAGCGTGAGCAGACCTCGATGGCGTTGTAGCAAAGACATAAAGACCGTCATGGGTGTCCCTCGGTAGGCTTATTCATAGGCTTGCAACAGGCTGTCGATTTGCGCCCATTGGTCCTCTTCAGTCGTCAGGCAGGCCTGCTCGATTAGCGCGGCCATATCGCACAGGCGCGGATGGGCGAACAGCTCGGCCAAGGCGACGTCGCAGGCGAACTCGCGGTTCACCCGCGCCTGGATGCGCACCAGTTGCAGGGATTGCGCGCCCAGGGCGAAGAGCTCGTCCTGGCGCGAGATTGCGCTCACCCCCAGCACCTCCGACCAGATCGCGGCCAGGCGCTTTTCGCAGTCGCTAGCGGGCGGCATCGCCGCTTCGGTCGCACTCCAGACCGGCGCAGGCAATGCCTGGCGGTCGACCTTGCCGTTGGCGTTGAGGGGGAAGTTGTCCAACCTGACGAACGCCGACGGCAGCATGTAGGCCGGCAATCGTTCGCGCAGGTATGGGCCGAGGCTGTCGCTGGTCAACTCAGGTACGGCGCGCAGATAGGCGACCAACGCATCCTGTCCGCCGGGTGCTTTGCGCACGACCACGACGGCCTGTTGCACTGCGTCATGGGCATTCAATGCCGCCTCGATTTCGCCCAATTCGATACGAAAACCGCGCAGCTTCACCTGAAAATCCCGCCGCCCGATGAACTCGACGGTGCCGTCGGCGCGGTAGCGCGCCAGATCGCCCGTACGGTAGAGCCGGCTGCCGGGGCCTGCGCCCGGCGCCCCGGTCACGGCGAAGGGATTGGGCACAAAGGCCATTGCGGTCAGCTCCGGCCGTCCGGCATAGCCACGGGCCAGGCCGGCACCGCCGATATACAGTTCCCCGACGACGCCGGGCGGCTGGGGTTGCAGGTACTCATCGAGAATATACAAACGGTTATTGGCCAACGGCCGGCCGATGGGAACGACCGCGCCGTCCACTCGCTCGACCGGCTGCGCCGCCGACCACACGGTGGTTTCGGTCGGCCCGTAGACATTGCTCAGCTGCACGCCGCGCGCCAGCAGGCGCTCGGCCAGTTCGCCGGCCAGCGCTTCGCCGCCACAGAGCACGCGAAGACCTCGCCAGGCCGGGCTGTCGTACTCCAAGAGCATCTGCCAGGTGGCCGGCGTCGCCTGCATCACGCTGATCGACTGGTTCTCCAGCAGCTCGATCAAGGCGGCCGGTTGCTGGGTTTGCTCGCGGCTGGCGAGCACCACACAGGCCCCATGCAACAACGGCAGAAACAACTCCAGAGCGGCGATATCGAAGCCCAGGGTGGTCACCGCCAGTAACCGGTCATTCGCCGTCAGGCGCGCATGCGCTTGGATACCCAGGAGAAAATTGGCCATTGCTTCGCGTTCGATCTGCACGCCCTTCGGCCGGCCGGTAGAGCCGGACGTATAGAGGCTGTAAGCCAACTGCCGCGGGTGTGCAGGCAGGCCAAGGTTGCCTGCATCGAGCGCTGCCAAGGTCGGTTCCAGCGACTCCAAGGTAACCACCGGCAAGCCGTTATCGAACAGACCAACCAAGACCTCACGAGTCAGTATCAGGCGCGGCGCAGCCTGGGCGAGGATATCGGCGTTACGCGCCGACGGTTGCGCCGGGTCGATCGGCAGGTAGGCGGCGCCGGCCTTGTGGATAGCCAGCAACGCCACCAGCAGCATCGCCTCCCGCTCCAGGCAGACACCGACCAATTGCTCGGCGCCCACGCCCGCCGCCCGCAACCAGCGCGCCAGGCGATTGGCTTGTGCATTCAACATGCCGTAGCTCAACCGTTCTGCGCCGCAGATCAACGCGCAACGCTCGGGATCGATAAGCACCTGCTGTTCGAACAGAGCCAGCATATCGTCGCCCGACGTCAGCGCCTGCTCGCTGCGGTTCCACTGCTGCAACAACAGCTCGCGTTCGACACTCGCCAGCAGCGGCAATTGCCAGACACTTGAGTCGGGGCTGTCCAGCAAGCCCTCCAGCAACTGCTGGTAATGCGCGGCCATACGCTCGGCGGTGGCCGGCAGGAACAGGTCGAGACGGTATTCCAACTCGCAGTGCACGCCATCCGGACGCACCGCGACATCCAGGCTCAGGTCGAACTTGGCGCTGTCCGCCTCGATCCGCAGTTGTTCGATCCGGACATCCGCCAGACTCAACTGCACCGCCGCGCCGCTGCTCAGGTTGAACATCGCCTGGAACAAGGGCGTGCGGCTCGGATCGCGCTCGATTTGCAACTGCTCCAGCAACAGTTCGAACGGCAGTTCGGCATGATCCAGGGCAGCCAAGGATTCCTGACGCAGCCGCCGACATAACTCCCGGCCAGGCAGCTGGGCGCCCAGATCGACCCGGTAGATCAAGGTGTTGACGAAAAAACCGATCAGCTCTTCCAGCTCGCAGCGGCTGCGCGCTGCATGGGGCACGCCGATGGCAAATTCCTGTTGACCGCTGTAGCGCGCCAGCAGCAACTGCCAGGTGGCGAGTAACAACACGAAGGGGGTGCAACCCTCGGTCCGACAAAATGCCTGCGCCCGCTCGGTGAGTTCGCTCGGCAGGGCGAAACGCAAGCGCTGCCCGTGCTGACTCGGCTTGACCGGGCGCGGCAGATCCGTGGGCAACTCCAGTACCGGCACACGCTCGCCGAGATAGTCGCGCCAATGGCGCAGCTCCGCCTCCAGAGCCTCACCTTGCAACTGCTGGCGCTGCCAAACCGCGTAGTCGGCATATTGCACCGGTAGCGCCGGCAGTTCGGCGGCTTGCCCGGCCAGGGCCTGCGCATAAGCGGCGGCCAGATCACGAACCAGAATAGGATTGGACCAGGCGTCCGAAACGATATGGTGCATGGCCAGTAGCAGACCATGGTTCTGCTCGTCGAAGCGCAGCAAGGTCACCCGCAGCAATGGAGCCCGGGCCAGGTCGAAGGGACGCGTCGCCTCATCCTGCAAACGGCGACTGAGCGTTTCCAGCTGCGCCGACTCGGACATGCCGGCGTGTTGTTCGCAGAGCAGACTGAAAGCCACCTCTGCCAGCACCACCTGCCTCGGCTCGCCTTGGCTATCCTCGAACCTCGTGCGCAATACGGCGTGACGAACGATCAAGGCGTTGAAAGCGTTCTCCAGAGCTTGCACATCGAGCCGCCCCTGCAAACGGAAGGCCCGCGTCAGGTTATAGGCGGTAGACTCCGGGTCGAGCCGCTGCAAAAACCACAAGCGCTGTTGGGCGAAGGATAGAGGGGCCGGATCGGTCGACGACCGTGGGCGTAGGCTATCGGTCTGAGTTGCTTGGTCCTCAAGCAGCAGCGCCAACAAGGCGCTATCGAGCTCATTCATGCTGGGTAGTATCCGAAAATTAGACACCGGCGGGAGGCCGCTAAATGCGCACAGATACTAAATACAAATGATAATTATTGTCAAAATCAATGTAAGCAATAGACCTCACCATTGCCGTATTCGTTAGCGGCGCCAAAGCGAGTCGAGCCTCAGCTGGAGCGCTCCGGAATTCTCTGCAAGGTCACGGTGACGCCACTGGTCGCCTTGCCCCTGATCGCCAGCAAGCTGGCTCCTACCGATTGGCAGCTATAGCAATCAGGCACACCGGTGCACCATGGCGGGTTACGCCGCACGCAAATGAATGTCTCGCCTGAATACCCTGTTGGCGGCTAACCCGCCCTACGGTATCAAGGCGACTAGCCTGACTAGCGGTGCGACACATCCGCCACACCGGCCTGCTAAGCGCGCACCGCTTCTATATCGCTCAACACCAGACAGCTCGCCGGCAGCATCGGCATGCGCCGGGTCGATACGTTGAGGTCTTGCTCGGCGATGGTGTAGTGCATGCGTCGGCAGAACAGCTGCA
>NZ_CAMPHN010000016.1 GCF_946885885.1 uncultured Pseudomonas sp. | reverse complement strand
ACCACCGCCACCGCCACCGCGCACCGCGCCAGATGCACCCAGAGTGATGGAGATAGAGCCACCGGTAATGGCGTTGGCTCTCATCGCCGGACCACCAGCCGCACCGGGATAGCCCGAACGCTGGTATCCGCCAGCGCCACCGGCACCTGCATAAGCGATCACCGTCGAATTGACGATCACCTCCAGATCGACCCCAGCTGGCCAGGTGCCAAGATCCATCGCTGGAGTAGCCGTCGAATTGGATGTGACTGCCGCGTTGACGGTGATTTGCACTCGAGCAACCTCACCCGCATAGCCAGCTGCATTTGCCAGAATGCGCAGGTTGGCGTTCACCTGGGCGGTGCTGATGGTGTATGCCTTGATCCAGCTCTTGCCGAGCAGGTCGCTCATCGAGATCAGTCCGCTCGGCTTTCCGGCCAGGGTGCGCGCATCGGCATCATTGAGGCTGACCGTGGCAGTAGCGCTCTGCCCTCTCTCCGTATTGAGTTGGCTAAAACTGATTGCGCCGGAACTAGGCAGCGCCATGTTTGAGTGCCTCCACTTCAGCGCCCAGCTCCTTTATTGCCTCAACCAGTAGCGGTACCAAGCGCTCGTACTTCAGGGTCAGGTAGTCCTCGCCGGTCACCGAACCGCCCGTTTTGCCGTCAATGTCAAACGGCGCGCGCTCAACCGCTTCCGGCATAACTCGCTGAACGTCCTGAGCCAGCAGGCCCACCTCTGCCTTATTGCGGTCGTAGCCGAAGGTCTGGGCTAAGGCATTCGCGTTGTAGCGCACCCCGCGCAGCGAGCCGACCGCCCCAAGGGCGTTGACGATTGGCCGGATGTTCTCCTTGAGGCGCTCGTCCGAGTAGTAGGCTGTGATGTTGCCTGTCGCGGCGATGCTGTTGGCGACATAGAACGCTTTAGAGCCATACACCCGTACCCAAGTGGTGTCGCTCATGTGAATGCCACCACCGTAGGTGTTGTTGTACCAACCCACTGCGCCGGTGCTGCGATACCAGCCAGAAATGGGGGTGTCCGGCGTCCAGTAGTCATGGGTGTGCGAGCTGGCCGCCTTAGCATTGAGCTGGGTCTGGACGCTGGCAGTCACTCCGTCCATGTAGTTCAGCTCGGCTATGGTTGCCGTCAGCCCGCCCAAAGTGGTGGCAGTCGCCGCGTTGCCGGTGATGCTCACCCCGGTATAGGTACCTGACAGGCGAGCGTCGGGCACAATGCCGGAGGACAGATTGGCCGCATTGAGCGAGGTAAGGCCAGCGCCGGATCCGTAGAAGACGCCGGTGGTCTTGATACCTGCAGAACCAATGCCGCCCTTCAGGTTGCCGGCCTGATAGACGTACACACCCTCACCGATCTGAGTGTCATGACTTGCGTGCAGGCCACGTATCCAGGCCATGCCGTACATGCTGGTGGGCGCAAACGACTCGTTCACTCCTACACCATCGTACGACTGCCCCATGCCCCAGATACAAGCAGCCCAGGCCGAACTGCCGCCATTGCCATTGCCGTAACCGCCATCGATGCCGGTATCCACGGTCAGGTTGCCGGTCACTCGCCCACCGCCCACCGCCAGTTTCGCGTCCAGCGCCGCCTGCAGGCCGTCCACATTGGCGATGATGTGGCTGTGCGAGTCGTCACCCACGGTCGCAGTGATGGTTAGGTTACCCGTGCCGTCGAAGCTGCCCGAGCCGGTCACGTCGCCGGTCAATGCGACGGTGCGGGCCGTCGCCAGCTTGGTGGCCGACACGGCGTTGGCGTTGGCGTCCAACTTACCGGTGCTCAGCGAGTTGATTTGCCCTTGCAGCTTGCCGATAGCGGCCAGCACCGAGTCAGCGGCGATCACCGCTGTGGCGGTCGCCGTGGACAGGCCGGTCAGCACAGCCGCGCGAACAGACGTCGCCAGATCCTGCCAGGTCTTGTCGCCGCGCCAGAACTGCGCTGCCGTCCCTGCAGCAATGACGTCTTCCTTGCCATCCATGGAGCCGGCGGTCAGGCGGGCCTCGACCAGCGTGCCATCCGGCCAGGCATGTGCTGCGGTATTGTCTTGACCGCGTGCAACGGTGAGCGTGTTGCCGGTCCTGGCCGTCACCTTGACGACTTCCCAGAGTACCTCGTTGCCGTTGGTGTCCAGCCCGATCAGGGTCAGCAGGAAGAATTGTCCGCCCACCGGTGTGGGGAGTCCTGCAGCACTGGCTACAACAAGAATGCCGTCGCCAGCCGCTACCTCGCCGAGTAAGGCGGTGACGACGTTGTTCACAAAGAGTTGTTTCATACTTCGCGCACCCGACAGGTCAATTCATCTTCGAAAATTTCACCGCCGGCGGTCTGTACCCTGACGGTGATCTTGTAGGCCACGCCGTCAGCACCATCACTGACCCAGAGGCGGACACGATTGGCGTCAACTAGCGTCGGCACCACCGTCAGGCCAGCCGGTTCGGCCGTGCAGGACATCACCACGGCGATCTCGTCGCCATCGTCCAAGGCATCGACGTAGAGGACCGACTTGCTCAGCCGCTCAGAGGGCTGCTTGGGAAAGGTTCCCAGCTTCATTCATCGTCTCCATTCGCGAGCTGTGGCCGGACGCGAGAAGTCGCGCAGCACCGCCAGCCGAGAGAAGGTTTCTTCGGTGGGGTCTTCGGCATTGGGGTTGAGGTAACTATCGGATTCGCCGAGGACCTCGATGATGGCGACGCCTTTGCCAAACCGGCGCCGAATGCCGGTGGCCGACATCTCCAGGCCGATCTCGACAGAGCCGCCGCCGCGGGCCTCGCGCGTGCCATCCAACTGGCTGTCGATGCGGGTAAGTGCCGCGTCGAGCTGCGGATAAGTCCGCTTGTAACCGGTGGCCTGGGCGAATAGCGCCAGCACCATCTCGCCCTCTCCTCGGACGGTCACAGCGCCATCGCCTTCGGTATGGGTCTGCAGCAGCGCGCGGCCCTGAATCTTCCGGACGGCATGGAAGGCACCGAACATCCCCAGCCCCAGCACCGCCTCGCCGGCGAGCGTGGGCTTGATCAGCGAGCCGCTGCCGACGCCCTGCAGATCGAAGTCCAGCGAGCCGATAAAGGCCTGCCGCAGCATCCCGGCATCCTGAGCTTCCAGGTGAAGCGGGGCCGTGCCGGCGAAGCCGATGTGCCGCACACCACCCGCATCGATATGGGAGGCCTCCAGAGTTCCGCCCATCTCCAGTGGCACAAGCTCAGCAGCAAGCCGGCGAATAGCCGAAGGGTCGAGGGAGCCGCCCAGGCTTACTGCTGCGACTCCCTGCCCCATCACCAACTTCGCCGCATCCAGCTCCACTTGTATCGGGTGAATGGCGGCCTGCCCGTCGATGAACACCACACCGACGTGGCCCTGTAGCCCCAGCCCAAGAACGGCTGAACCGAAGCCGAGCACCGTCCTCGAGTAGAACAGATCAGCCGCCACCTCGAGCACGGCCTGGCCCGTTCCATTTCGAGCGACGGTCTGGGCCAGCTCGGCATCCACCGTGCACAACCAGACCCCTCCGGCCTTACGAATGGCGCTCGCGAGGAAGCCGCCGACCAGGTGCTGCACTGCATCGCCTGCGCCATGGACGATTCGGGTCGCTGCGAGATCGGCCGTGACCATGGCCACGGCCTGGCCAGTTCCGTAGACAGGCAAGCGCCTGCCCCCGTTGAGCCGGCGTCGATTGAGCGTTGAACCGTTCAGGCGCACGGTCTACCCCTTAGCGGGAGATCAGGCGCAACGCGCCAGGAATCGCCGAGAAGATGTCGGTAGGGTCAATGGTCTTCGGTGCGGTCAGCGGCGCGTGAGCCCACATGTTGCCGCCGTTCCCCGAGTCCCAGATCGAGAAGTGGGTAACCTGAACGGACGCCGCGCCGTTATTGGCGGGGAAGTTCAAGGTATTGGCATTGGTGATTTGCTTGCCGCCACCCGCCTCATCAGCAGAGGCGGTCCAGGCCGAAGAGAGTGGCGTGCCAACGGTCTGGCGAACGTAGGACGGCCAGGACGCCAGAGCCACTTCGGTGGCATTCGCAGCATCGGTCGGGTCGGCAGTGTGCAGTGCCACGAAGAAGTTTGAAGGCAGTGGCAACTGAGTGCCGCGGAAGTGCTCAAGCAGAGCGGATTCGAGAAAATTGGATGCTGCAGACATGATCGGCCCTCCCGGGCTGGATATAGGTTAAGGGTGGAGCGGTCAGACGAAATTCGGCACTTGCATGCGCACGCTGCCGTGCTGGTGGCCAGCGGAAGCCAGGTGCTTGGACTCGGCCTGAGCACCCTGGAAATGGTGGTTGTGGTACTCGCTCAAGGACAGATCACGCCAGGGCTGCGGCATGGCGAACAGCTTGTACTTGGCGCCGTGCTCCAATGCCCCAGACCAGCGGCTAATTAGGTCGGCCGGCATATCTCGACCTGCTACCGGACGGCAGACCAGGGCACCTTCCAGCTCATCACTGGATGGCATGTACCGGAAAGCCACGGCGCTTGCGCTGGGCTGCCAGTAGGCATCGCCCGGGGTCAGCGTCCGGCCATCGTCTTTTAGCCAAAAGATGCGTAGGACCTCGGCACCTGGCGGCACCTCGATTTCAGGTGTATCGGACTGCGCAGCAACCACTGCCGGGCCATCGTTGACGATCCATGCGTTGCCCTCGGCGCACAGCTCACGCTGAGCCCAGCGCAGCATGTCGCGCAGGGTGGCGCGCGGGCAGCCCGGAAAATCGACTGCCAGCAAGTCGATCAGCTCGTTGAGATTCATTGAGCCCCCGCGTCAGCGTTCGGACTTGAGGTTGTTTCGCCTTGGATTTTCAGGCCCAGCGCGCCCTGGGCGGCTTGCAGGTGCATGGATGCCCTGGCCTGGTTGGCACCGCCTTCTGCGTCCTTGGTGAACGCCCTGGACAGCACCAGGTCGACCAGAATCGGCGCGTAGGTGTCAGGCAGGCGCAGCGCCTGGGTCGAATCCGGCTTGGCTTCAGCCATACCGTGAGGCGCCGGCACAACCGAAAAGGCTACCTCCAGCTTGGCGGTAGCCGTTGCCGGCGGGTAAACGTAGAAGGCGCGCGGATCGTCAGCCTCGAACAGGAAATGCTCGATCGCGTCAGTATTCGCCTCGCCATGCCAGCGCGGTCGGGCCGCATTCAGTTGGCTGCGCAGGATCGGAGTCACCGCCAGGCCCTTGGCGCTGCCTGCGGTATTCCTGATCACATCTATCAGCCGCTCACCGGCGGCCGGAATAGCCTGCCGGGTACCCGCAACGCAGGTCATTTCCGCCGTAACCACATTCGCACCAGGGCGAATGCCCAGCACCACCGCATAGGCCTCGTTGAGCCAGTCCAGCAGCTCCATGTTTGTCCAGCGAGTACCGTTCGAGGTGGTCTCCTGCAGGATCGTCCGTGCACGCCGGAGCACGTCGCCGACCGAAACCGACATCCGTTACACCTCTTCCATGTGCGGCAGCTTGGCCAGTTCGGGAGTCCAGACGAATTCGCGGCCATTCTCACGGTTGCGCAGTAGGCGGTTCTGCGGCGCAGGCTCGACCAATACCAGGTTGTCTCCGTCGTCCAGTTCCGGCAGCTCCGGCGCCAGTTGCAGGCCAGTGCTTTCGGTCGGAGTGCTGACGATCGCTGAGGCCGACGGGGCAGTGTCGACCACCAGCGCCTCGACAGGCGGCTGCACGGCCACCGGTTCGCCGGCAGCCTGCTGCCCCTCCAGGCCAACGTCCGCCTGGCCAGTATCACCACCCTGCTCTTGCGCATCATCAGTGGCGCCCAGGCCGGCCAGAATGTCCGTGCGCAGGGTATCCAGACCACGACGCTTGTCCAGGTCAATGCCCAGCTCACCCTTCACCAGCGCTTCCAGCTCTTCCTTGGTCTTCGCGGCTTTCACCGCGGCAATCAGCTCTTGCTCATTCATGGAGTTTCTCCAGATGAACGAAAGCCGTCCTGGCGGACGGCTCCCGTGGTGGTTTAGCCGCGAGCGGCGTAGAGGTGTCCCATGGCATTCGGGTCGATGCACTTCGAACCGAAAACGTTGAGGCCGCGCACCAGCTTCCCGAAGTCGCTCGGGTTGGGCAGGGTCTCCATCTGGGTCATCTGGCTGGCGAAGGTCAGCGCCTTCTTGTGGCCGAACTGGACGTGGGTGCACTTCTTGCTGGCGGCAACGTCATCCACCACGGACAGGTTGTTGCTGGCATAGACGGTGAAGCGATCCAGCACGCCCAGCTTGCCGTTGCGGATCACCGACTGAGCGTCGCCCATGATGCCGGCATCGCGCAGGTCGGACTTCTTCAGCATGCCGGTCATCCAGGCCGGCAGGACGATCCAGCGGCCGGTTTCCGGCACGTTCTGCTCATCGAGGACGGTGCCGCAGTCGACCAGCAGGTCAAGCACGTTGTCCTTGGTGATCAGCGCCGGGGCGCCGGCCTTACCGAGGTTGATGCCGCCGGACTTCACCCCGGCGTCATCGCCGGAGTTGGCAGCTGCCGCATCGGCGTAGTGCTTGGCCAGCAGGACGGTGTCGATGGCGATCTTCATCTGCTCGCCGCCGTCGTTGGAAAACTCATCCATGAGCTTGATATCGGCCTGGTAGGCGTCGACATCGTTCACTTCGAAGGCGAAGTATTTCGCCTGATCGATCTGCAGCGACACCTTGTCGGAAGTCGGCTTCTCGTATTGAAGTCCGCCACCGACCTGATAGTCCTTGATGACGATGGTCGGAACAGTACGGATCTCAACCGTATCGCCCTTCTGTTTGATCTCGCCTTCGTAGTCGGTATTGGCGATCTCGCCGAATACGGTGGCAGCGTAGAGCTTTTCGACCAACTTGCCCGACCAGATCGCCGGAATGAATCCGGCGCTCGAAGTCGAGCTGACGTCGGGGTGTAATGCAGCACGGGTTGGACCGGCCATGGTGTTTCTCCTGTGTTACGCCTCCCGGCGTTACTGGGCCGCGGTTATGCGGTGATGCGACCCTGTTTCTGGGCGGCAAAGATGTCGGCTTCGAGTGCTGTCGCATCTGCCTGGCTGTACTTGCCCGCCGCCTTGTCCTTGTAGAAGGCCGAGATTTCAGCCGACGACCAGGTGCGCAGCTGGGACGATGGCTGTACGACATCGCCACCAGCGCGGCTCTGGCCAGGCTGAATCTGATCTTCCGGAACCTGGGGAGTGGGCTTCACGGCCGGCTGAGCGGCAGCGGGATTGAATTGCGTGAATTGGTTGAACAGAGCCGCCACGCGGTACGCGCTGAGGTCCTGCTGTGCATTGGCAAGCAGCTGCTGCCGCGGCAGGCCGGTTACCGCATCGACTTCGGCAAGCCAGGCGTGGAAACGCTGGTCGCCGTTGATCTCACGGAAGCTCGGCACCGCCCGCTCTAAGTCCGTCCAAAATCGCGCGGTAGCGTCCTGCTGCCGCTCATCCTTCAACTGACCGACTTCGCTACGCAGCGTCTCCAGTTCGGCGGTGCTGGCCGGCGATGCCGGCGCCGCAACCTTGCTGGCGATGCGTTGGACGAGGGCGACCAGATCGGGGCCGAACTGGTCCAGCTCTTCCTGGGAAAGATCGGCGAGCGCTTCCTGGGCGCGCTGGGGAGCACTGGCAACCGGAGCTGCGCGCTGTGCCTCCTGCAGCTGGCGGGTAAGCTCGTTGATCCTGGAGTTGAGCTGGGGTACTTCCGCGTCGTACTTGCCCTTCATCACGTTGAAGCGGTGCTGCCAGTAGCTGGCGTCCCGGGTTTCAACTGGTTGCTGGGCAGGTTCTTGCGGGGCAGCGGTGGCCGGCGATGGTTGTGCAGGTTCAGCCGGCTGAGCGGGAGCCGCATCGGCGGGATTCTCGGTCTGCGGAGAATGGTTCAGTTCTGCGATCGCCGTGTTGGCGGCGTCTGCCTGGGCTTGGATGCTGCGGGGTAGCGTGCTGCTGTTCATGCGTTTCTCCGATGGGGTGAGCCGGCATCTGCCGGGGTTCACAGGCCGTGGGTTTGCGGGTTCTCCAACCATGGCCAGGGCTGGCGAGCGCACCCACAAAAAAGCCCCCGGGACGAATCCAAGGGGCTTTGTTGTGAGGGCGAAGGTTTAGTAGTGCTGACGGACCAGAGCCGGCGCCTGCTCGATGTCGCTGATCAACTCACTGAGCATCTGCGCGCGCCCCTGCAGCTTTGCGGTTTGCTCCAGTCCGGTGGACATCTCAAGGTCCGAACGTACCGACTCCCTGTATGCGCGGATCATGGCCAGGAACGCCTTCCAGTCCGGGCTGTTTTCCGTTTGCAGGCGCGCCAGCGCCTTGACCTGTTGCTCGTCCAGCTGCATCGGTTGCCCCTTTCAGTAGCGCGGCGGTGGCGCCGAGTTCGAACAGAATTTCCTGCGTTTCCGCCTCAGTCTTCTGGGCTTCTGCCTGCTTGACGCTGACATCTGCCTCGACCTGGGCCTGCTCCAGCTTCGCCACCTGCTCGATCTGCTGGGCCTGCTGCTGATTCTGCTGGTTCGTCCGGGCTGTAATTTCCTCGTCGCTTGGGATCAGGCCAGGCATATCCAGCAGTTCGGCGACAGCGCGCAGCAGCTTCGCCCGCCCTTCAACGCCGAGAATCTGCATATCCACGGGATTGGCCGTGACTTGCAGGAACTGCTGCCGCAGGGCCTGGGTCTGCTCGCGTTGCAACATGGCACTGGCGCCACGGGCAACGACGCGGCAGTCGCCCTTGATCGTCTGGTTCTGCGAGTAGCGCATGTTGAACAGCCACAGCGCGTGGATTGCGCGGCGCACCAGGCCTCGGTCGATGTGGCGAATCGCGTCCTTGATGCCCTTGTTCGCCGACTCCATCAGCATCGACAAGCCGCTGGCTGTGTTGCCGGCGCCACCGATTTTCTCGCTGCCGTAGATATAGCGCGGGATATTGGTGGCATCGTCGGCGCGGCGCTCCCACTCGCTATATACGGTCATCAGCTCACCGGCCATGCTGGCTGGCTGAAAGAAGCGAATCGCCGGCGACGGCGAGGCCTGACCGATATTCGACTTGGTACGCCAGCGCTTGAGCGGGAACATCTCATTGGGGTTCTCGCCTGGCATCAGGCGTGACTCGTCGACTTCGACTTGCGGGCCGCTGGAGAACGCCATGTTATTGGCCTGTGCCCTGGCGGTGGCGCAACACATGTCCTGCACGTCGCTCATCAGCTCGGGAATCGCCATACCCCAGAACGAGCCTGGCACCAGCTGGAAGCTGGCCTTGTGGTACGGGCGAGCCCCCATCGGGTTGCGATTGATCACGCAGCGGATCACATGCCGGCCGATCAGGATGGCATCGATCTCGTACTCGTCCAGCGGATCGGGAATCTGCTCGGGCTGCATGCCCCACTGCAGAAGCATCAGGCCCTGGGCGCTGCCCCAATAGTGCAACCCCTCGATTGTCTCGCCGTGGTTGTTCAGCCAATCACCGCTGCGGTCCTCGATCACAGCTCGCTGACTATCGACCGCCAGCCAATCGCGCAGGCCGCCGCGGCCGTGCTCGAGCAGCACCATGCGCACGGCTTCCTCGGAGTAGCCAGGCACGCCGCGCAAGCGGTTGAGCTTGGTGCGGGTATAGCGCTCGCGCTCGATGATGAACGCACCATCGTCGACATCGGCTGAATCCGGCGATGGGTAGATGTCATAGGGACTGACGCGAGCAAACTGCGGCTTGATGGTCTGGGTTTCCATCAGTTCCCAGCCATCGCCCCACACCAGATCCGGCGTCCGCTCCAGCAGCGGCCCTTTCATAATCGCGGCCGGATAGGTCGCAAAGTCGTCAATAAACAGCTCCAGCGCATCATCCCAGCCGCCCTCGGCCAGTTGGTCGGCAATCAGGTTCTCATGATTGTCGGCTGCAGCGCGGGCACGCTTGTCGATCTCCTGTAGTAGCATCGTTTCCAGGGTTTCACGGGTCAGCTTCTGGGCTGCCTCTGGATCCGCCTGCAGACGCTGCATCAGGGTCTGCTTGAACTGCTGCAGGTACTCCGGCGGGATGTCGGAAACCGGCGTCGGGTCCAGCCCCCACGGGCGGCCACTGGTCGGAATCAGGATGTCGCGAATCCAGGCAGCAGCGGCGCGACATTTCGTGGTACTGAGCTTGGGGTACAGCTCACTGCCGCCCTGAGCCTTAATCGCAGCCAGCTTGTCGGCCGGATAGATACCCTTTTGCCGTTGCGCGCAGTCGATCAGCCGGCGCTCAATCTCCTGCTTGGCTGTCTTGGCGGCCTCGAAGCCACGGCGAATATGTCCGGCCAAGGAGCTTTCCACCGCCTCGCGGCGGCGCTGCTCGTCCTGACGCTGCTGTTCGGCGTGCTGTTGCGCGACCAACGTGCTGGCAGGGGTAAAACCCAGCAGTCCCATATCAGCCATTGCGCATGCCCTCATATACCGCGGCGATTTCCGCCTGGCGGCCGTTTCGGCGCATCCAGGCGGCATGCCGGATGCCTTGCAGGTTCTCGAACAGGTCGACCATGTAGCCGGCCGGGTCGGCGGCGAACTCCTGCAGCTTCACCAGCAGCTCGACGCCAAACGCCTCGGGCATGTCGAATGACAGGCGCAGGGCTGGCTGCGGACCGGCGGGCTCCCGCACAACGACCTTTTCCACCTGGACGTGGCCGATGTCGGCACGCAGGCGCTGCGACGGCACGGCGAACACGCCCACCTTGCGGGCAATGAAGTCGGCAACCTGGTTGGCGTCGATGATGATCTGGCTCATGTGTAGGCGTTCCAGCGTTGCTGGCCTTGTTGGCTGTTGGTGGTGCTGTATGGAGCCGGCGCGGGCATGCCCATGGCACGCTCGAAAATGCCGCAGCGGGCCAGCGTCTCGAAGGACTTGGAGCCATGCGAGGCCCAGTCATGCCGCGGCTGGTCTCGGTAGCAGCCCAGCCGCTCATCCCATTCCTTGCGGTAGTTGTCGAGGCAGTCGATCAATCGGTCTACGCCGGCGCGCTCTGTACTGCCCTCGGCGTCGTCCAGGGTCGTCTCGGCGAACCAGCACAGCGGCAGAAATTGGCGAACCGCCTGGATGCCTTCGGCGTGATTGCTGATTCGCGGCACGATCTCGAAGCGAATGCCGTACTGCGCGGCCACATCGATCCGAGCCTTGCCGGTGCCGATCTCGCGCACTGCCAGGTCATGCGGGCCGAAGTGACCGCCGTAGCTGTAGCCCTTTTTCACCAACTGGTCGGCGTAGAACTCGATGCCCTCCCCACTACCCTCCAGGTAATCGACGATATGCACCTCGCGGCCAACGACCTGGGCAAAGGTGATCGACATCGCGTCGCTCATGCCTAAGTCCCAGGCGGTTACCACTGGCAGGCTCGGGTTGAGCTTGCACTTGGTGGTGATCCGCCCGTTCTGCCGCAGCCAGCGCATCTGCGTCATGTAGTAGGCGCCCTCGACACTCTGCGCGAAGGCTTCATCCGGAGTAGCCGGATACTCGCGTTTCATGTCGTCCTTGAGCGTCTCGGCCTTCTTCGCGTACCAGGCTTGCTGCGCTGGCGTCGTGCGGATCCCGAACTTGGCTGCCAGCTCAGCGAAATACACCAGCATCCACTGCGGTACCGAAACGCCTGCCGGATCCAACTGGTAGGCCGGCTCCTGCCACCAGGGGAAGAAGTGGAACCGCCAATCCATGAGCGTCGGCGTCTTCCTCGCTGCCAGCAGCTTCTGGGCATCCTGGCAGTAATCGAAGAAGTACCCTTCGCGCCCCTCGGCCGTGCTCTCTAGTGTCAGCTGGTTGCCCATGCCGACCGCCTCGAAGGCGCCGGTGACGATCTCCTTGGCCTTATCCGGGTACTTCCTGCAAATCTTGCCGAACTCCGACACATGCAAGCGCTGCAGGGTGCCGCCGCGGTAGCTGGTCGATACCTGGATGCTCGAGCCGTTGTCGAAGATGTAGCCCTGGTCTTTGTCGCTCTTGGGCTTCGGGATGCGCAAGCCGATCAACTGGAAGATCGCCTGCCAGGCCGCGTCCTGCATCAGCTTCTCGTAGGCGTAGCGGATCTTGTTGCGGTAGATGTCCTTCGCGTTCGGCAGCGTGTCGGCGATGCAACCGGCGCTGTAGTCGGCGATGAACAGGCAGTCGTCCAGCGCGTCGATCATCTCGAACGTCGTGAACCCCAGCTGCCTGGCCTTCAGGATGATGTCCCGGCAATGCCCGTCCAAGAAGCGCTGCCGCTGCTGGGCGTTCGGCCGGAACCGGCGGACCTTGCCGTCCTTGTCCTTGATCTTGTACAGCGCGTTGAGCCGGTACCACTTGTTCGCCAGAGCGGTGACCAGCAGGGGCTTGCCCTTGAGCGTGCCGGCCCGGTGCATCTCCAGCAGCCCGTCGCCCTTGCGCAGGATCTCCTGGCGATCGGCGCGGGTCAGCACTCGGCGGCCACCTCGGCCAACAGCTCGTCCAGGGACTTGCCGACCTTCTCGCTGCCCTCTTCATCCAGCCCATAGGCCTGGCGCTCCAGGCGGATGGCGCGCTCCATGGCCTGGGTGGCGCTACCGAGGGACTTGCCCACGTAGTCCAGTGGCAAGTCGATCTCGGCAACGGCTCCGCCGCGTACCTGCACCGTCATCTTGCCGGTTTCCAACTGGCGCTCCAGCAGGTCCATCAGCTTCTCGGTCAGCCCCTTGGCGCGCCGAATAATCTGCTGGTGGCTCTTAACGATCGAGGCGCCCACCTCGGCCGCCTGCTCGACGATCTCGGCATCCGTCTCGGCCTTGACGATCTCCTGGGCTGCTGCGCGGTTCGTCTTCTCGCGGACGCGCTGACGAATCTGCTCCGACAGGTCGCGGCTCCAGCTGCCATCGGCGGCGCGCTTGCGGATTGCGGCCTCGGATGGCCCGTGCAGGCGGCTCAGTTCGCGGTTGCTGTATTGGCCGGTGCGGTAGTCGCGCTCGACCGCAGCCCAGTCGTAGCGCTGCCCTGGGGTGGCAGCCATGTGTTTCTCCGTGGGGCGCCTCCCGGCGCGCCTTATTCAGGCCGTAAAGTGGGTTGAATAGGCCACCTTTTCGGCTTGATATGTGAAAAATGGATTGCTCATAACACACAACGGAGCAACACCCATGAGCAAAAAGATACTTCTCTCCGCTTCCATTGCACTGATCTTGATCACTGCGGCAGGCGGCTTCCCGTGGCTGCTCGAGCACGTAATGCAGCTCGTTACTGGCTGCCCCGATTACCGGCTGATCTGCCAGTAGCCTGCCGGATTGCATCGACCAGCCCCTTGTGGCGCCGCTGGCATTCCAAGTACATGCCAGCGGTCGCCACATCTGCCAACGTCAGCTCGGCCGGATCGCCAGTGCCATCCTCGGCCACCGGCACCTGCTGCAGGTCAGGGCAGCGCTCCAGCAGACTCTGGTCGTAACTCGCCGGCTCTGGCGGCGTTGACGTTGCGCATCCAGCTAGCAGGAATGCGGCAATTAGGGTCCATCGGCTCACGGATGATCTCCTGCCGGGTTCGCTGGTAGATGGTGGTGTTGGTGACCCGGATGCCGGCGATCGCCTTGCCGGTTTGCTCCGCCACCTGGGCGACCAGCTCGCGCGCCAGTCGTTCTTGCGCTTGCTGAGCCTCCAGGCGTGCTGCGGCGTCGTAACCTTCTTTCCAAGCGTGCACCTGCCAGCCGAAGCCGAAGCAGATAGCGGCCAGGCCGAGAAGCACCGCAGCGCGAATTGCATCAAGCCCGAAAACACTCACAACCCAGTACCCTCGCGGAATTCCTTGGCCAGCTCAGGCAAGCCAACACCCTTGCGCGACTCGCTCCAGATGAACCAGGCCCGTACGATGACCCAGGCAGGTAGCCCGCAGACGAAGTGCAGACCAGCTATTGCCGCGGCCCCCTCGAAGGTGGCGGACCAGGCTTGCAGGGAAAACCACTGAACGATGCCGGCACCGCCGCAGATCGAGGCGATCACGGTGCTAATGAGGGCGACGGTCCACTCACGACGACTGCGCGGGCAAGTCATGATCATCACGACGGCAACAGCAAGCGGTACGCCGAGCACCATGGCCAGCAGTTTGGCCAAAGCAACGCCGCCGATCGCGCTTGAGGCGGGCTCGGTCATAGTGGAAATCCTCATAGGGGCATCTCCTGGGTCTACTAGGCCCTGGTGATGAGCCTGCTTTGCAGGCCTCATAGAAAGGATGCCCAGCTCGAAGCCGGGCGGATGTGGCAACGTCTCCCGACGTGACCCTGGCAGCGCCTCTCGGCGGGACCAAACTCTGCAGCACATACACCGACAGCCCCTTCTATACGTATAGAAGTGGGTCAAGGTGTATGTGAAAGAAAATCGATGGCTGTCTTTCCAGCCTGTCCGCCACAGGCTTCATCGGCGCCGGCGCCCTGCTGTACCGGTCTCGCCTAATCCACCTCGCACCCGGCCCGGAGTGACCCGAGGAATCTAGCCTGTGCGGGCTGCCAGTGTTTTCCGTGAGCGCCCCACCGCTGGCTGGGGGCGTCCAGGCTCTCCCGTAGGGCCGCCCTGGCTACGGGTATCAAAACTCAGATATGAAAAACCCGGCACTTGGCCGGGTTGGGGAAATCACATGCAGGATCAGAATTTTCCAGGCGTCTTACCGGCAATGAACGCTCCGATCGCCGCACCAACAAACGTACCGATAACATCCGCCCAAAAGAGCGCCTTATACGGTGGACGGCTCTCATTCTGATCGCTTGAAAAGTAGGCCACTCCAGTTTGCACGGGCTCTGCAAGCAACCAGTTCCAGCCATTTGGCAGCAGTGCTAGGAGTCCAAGGACAACCACAAGCGCAACCTTGAACCATGTATCAGGCCAGTGATACTCCCGATTCTTCATCCCCCAGAGAATCAGGAACGTCCAAATCGCAGCCGCTGCAGTGCTTCCAGTGAATTGACCGAGCACCTGTTGCAAAGAATCCATGCCACCTCCTATATGTCCGGGCGGCAGATAGTAGCAGGCTGCCACCACAACAAAAAACCCGGCACGCTGGCCGGGTTTTTTTACCCCCGATAAATCGGGGAACACATAAGACGGTTTTTTTGGCTTAAGCCAAGATCAACGCTCACCCCCGCTACCGGGGAACACTCATGGTGCGCAACTTCACACCTTGTAAATATCGTGCCGGAAGCGGCACAAAGGTGTCAACTCATTCATTCTCGTCAAGAAAAGGCTCAACAGCCTTATCAGTTGCAAGCCGAAAGCGCTGAGACAAATAATCATAACCAGCGTCACCCCGCATAAAAGTTTTCTGCGGAGTGTCGTAGTAAGGCCCGTAGCGCTCATCAACGTCTACGGTGACGGGCAACTGACCGAGATGCTCAATACTATCGATCCTCACATGGGGTTGCCTCATGTCGCGCTCAACCTCAGCTCTGCTGGGGCCAGCGGTTACGACAGGCTCCATCTTGCCATTACCATCTGTGCGATGAATAAGGTAAACACGGGTTGTATTTGGCATCAACTACCCCTTCCTTAGAAACATTGGTCTGCTAGCCATCATTTTGGCATAAATCCAAACTCTCACAAGCAACTTCACGCCGCCACCGCCACGCCCCTTTCCTCCTCCAGCACCATCGCCAGCGGCCGCAACGCCTGCCGATCCAACCTGTCGCACACCCGGAACAGCTCCTGCACAATCCAGCCCCACTCACGACTCCAGTTCCGGCGATCGAGGATTACGCCATGGCAATCCTGTAGCCAACTGCGGAACAGCCGCGGTTGCTCGAGCGGATCCAGATTGCCCATGCCACCCTGAACCATCCGCCGATAGCGGTGCAGCACGCCGGCGGCGACCCAGTACGCCTGGACGCGCTTCTCCTCGGACAGCTCGTCGCGCTTCGCCCAGCTCTCCCACACCAGAGCATGCGCAACCTCCAGCCATTGGTTCGACTGTCGGGTGCTGATCTCCGGCGCGTAGAGGTTGTGGCCGAAGTGCTGCAGCTCGAGCGGCAGCGACGCAATCGCATGTTGGAACCGGCCGGCCAACGCTTGGTGCGCGATGTGGTGCAGCGAATTGTCCACCACACTGAATTGCACCTGTCCCCAGACAGAACGATCCACCAGGTTCTCCAGCATGGTCGTGCCACCCTGGTACATGCAGTCATGCCAGGCCTGTCGCGCACTAATTAGTCTCACATCCACCCCCAAACTGCGCGCAGAACGCGCAACTCCTGAAATTCGAATCTGCTCGCCCTCTTACTGCCACGCCGGTTTGTCGGCGTTCGCAGGGGCGTACTACGCAACTGCGCACTCAGGCCTCCTCGATCAGGGGAATGAGACGAACCCGCACGCAAGGCGTTTCGGCATAGCGGCGCCGATACAGGCCGTCGGTGTTCTGCACGTCATCGCGCCAGACCACACCGTTGCAGCCGTCACAGATGGCCTTGAGCACGTTGTCGGTGTCGGGCTTCTTCATCGGCTTGATCTCGCCGGCCAGAGCGAGCGCCTTCCGCTTTTTCGACATGGATTGCGGCACGCCGTGGAATATCTCCAGTTCGATCATCACCGGGCCGGTGAGTAGCTCGCGCCCGGCCATAGCCTCCTGGGCAGCTAGCGCTACAAGTCCCTCATAGGCCACGGTCTTGGCTGGCGTGAACATCCTGGCGTGATTGCCGACACGGCCGATGCGCGGGCGCCCTTTCCCTTGCGGCTCCCCGGGCACGGTGAATTCGACGGGACGGAAGTCATGCATGGCGATCACCACGCTTGATCCCGAGCGACGCAAGCAGCTGCTGGCGAGCAGCAGCGCCAGCTGGGATACCCTGCTGCACCATACGAGCCTGCAGGCGCTGTTCCTGCGCAGCGTCGACGGCTGTCACCTCAGCGCACATTCCGCCTCCCTTCCCTACCAGCAGCTTCGGTGCCGCCGGGAATTGCTCACCGGACAGTGCCGCCTTCATCGCGCTACGGTAGGCCGCGGCGAATTTCTTTTCGTGCCGATCAGCTGATAGCTTCCGCCACACCGGGTGGTTCATTTGGCGCCAGGCCCAGTAGGTGGCCGGGTGCATCACCGACAGGTCGCGCAGATCGGCCGGCGCTGTCTCGTATCGCAACACCTGGGCATAGGCCTCGTCCAATGACGGGGCGCCAATGGCCTCCGGGTCCGGGTTGCGGCATAGCTCGAGGAACTCCGATGGTGCTGCCGGCCAGACCATCGTTGCACGTAGGCGATCCAGGCCGAACCGGAACTGTGCGTCGCTGAGCTGGCGGAACTCGCGGACAGCCAGGTACTGAGCTTTTGCCGTCCTGACCCGCTCCTCGGTCGGCCACGCTTTGCGAAAGGCGAACGGCTTGAGCGAGTGCATCTCGGCGAAGAGGACGTTCGCTCGCTCGCTGAGCAGGCGCTTTCGCTGCAGCTGCACCTCAGTCGGCTGGGATGTTGAGGCAGTCTGCCCAGCTGGTGTCGAGCAGCTCAGCTGCGAGGCCACCTGGCTCGCTATATGGCCCGCCCTGGCCTGGTTTTCCTGGTCGATGGTCGCGCTCATGGCGGCACTCCTGTTGGCTGGCCAGCCGCTGGGTCTCCAGCAGCATTTGGTCGAGAAAGTTGCGGTAGTACAGAGGGCTATCAGGCGCGCTGCCGAGCTTCGCTTCGGCGATCTCCATGGCAGCGAGCATCTGGCTGGTGGTAATGCCGCGCTCTACCCAGGAGGCGAACAGCGGCATGGTCTTGGGCGTCTGGACGACATGGAGTTGGAAACGGCGCTCTCGGATGAAGAACTGGCACCACTGTCCGGCGGTGGCGGGAGCCGTGTCGCTCTCGCGCGGGAGAGGTACGGTATAGTTACCGGATACCGGAAGTAGGTTGTTGCTCGGCACCTGCTCAAGAAATAACCCGGTTGTAGCTCCATCCTTTACATCACTAAAAGCCGCGTCATTGCTGGACTCTGGCGATTTCTCGGCTGGTTGTTGTTCTGGTTGTAGCTTGGTTGTAGCTCGGTTGTAGCTGTTGTGGGCGGACTGATCCCGGCGAGCGTGCGGGAACTCGAAAACAAGCGGGCCGATCACGTTTATCGCCCCCAACTTCTCCAACCTGCGCACGGCCGATCGGTATTGTTCACGAGTGACCGGCTTGGGCTTGGGGCGCCCAGGTATGGGGTCAATAGTGAATCCCTCGCGCAGCACAATCTCGTTGAGCAGCGTCTTACGCCCGGCGATACCCGTAGCGAAGTCCATGCGGCGTTTCAGCGCCACATAGAGCTTGAGCAGCTCGGCCGGCTCCCCGGCCAGCAGCTCCCACTCGACATCATTGATTAGGACAGCGGGCACTACCCTTCCCCCAAACTGGCCTAATAGGGCCTGTAAATTCATGCTCTCCCTGGAATAGTGGGAGAGGTGTCGCCAAATACGGCCAAAGCCGGTTTCCGCATGCAGAAACTTTTGATCGGTTGCCGGCCGGCTGGCTTTTAAACTGCTTTAAAAATTTCGCCGACCGGCCCCGTGCTAACCTGCCTGGCTACCCCTTCACCAACTCCAGACGCCGCCCGCCCTGGGCCAGCGCGTACAGCTGCTGTTGCAGACTTTCCAGGGCAACCGCCACCAGAGCGTCATTGACCCCACAGCCACGTCGCGCGGCTTCCTGCTGCAGCGCTTGCTGCTCCGCGGGGCTCAACTGAGCGCGGGCGGCATTGCACACTTGCTTCGAGAACATCGGTGCTCCCTCCTACTAGGGCCTTTCAGGCGGTTTTCTGATTGCCGACACTGTCGGTCAACGATTGCTTGGCCAAGTCGGCCAGCAGACTGCTCAGCTGCTCCTGGCCGACTGGTTCACCGCGGAACAGCGCAGCCAGGGCGTGTGCCCGCTGCTGCAACAACATCGCGGCCAGGATCTGTTCCTGCTGGCCGCCCTGCTGCAGGCGGTGGCCAATGAACATGCAGTCCCGGGCGTAGCCGGTGAGGTTTTCGGAATGCGAAAGGCGCGATGCCTCAATCAGCTCGCGGTGGTCCTCAACGCACACGCGCAGTTTGATTTCTTCGGTCAGGTGGGTACCGGGCGCTTTGCGGCGCCGATCATCACGGAGCTTGGTCATGGGGCGATTCCATCTGCTGGTGGATGCGGCAATGCCGCGAAATAGGTGCCGGGCGCGGCGTGCTATCGTTTTGCTTCCACACACAACGAAGGCCACGGAGGCCCGACTTATGGAACAGAGCTACCAATCGCTGCTTGGCCAATTGCTTCAGGAAGCAGCTCAAGAAGTGGATGCGAAGGGGGATACCAGCTCGCGACACGAGAAAGACAGGCAAGCCGTCAGGATTGGCATTGGACGACTCAAGCTCGAGGCGCTTTGCCGAGAGATTCGTCAGCGCCACGGCACTCCATGGGAGCCGCTGGAAAAGCTCGAGGCCGCCCAGTACCTGGCCATGAAGAAATACGGCTGGACTATTGAATATGCCCGCGGAATTTCCCGTGATGACCTGATGTTTGCGCTGGCCGAGGAGCTTCACTCCCTCCAACTGCCGGAAGAGGCACGCCTCGCCGCAAGAGGTTGGGCAAGCAATCACGGCCTTTGGGGTGAACTCAAAGACCACCTTGACTCCCCCGCTGCATAAACTCGGATGCATGCACCGCGCGCTCACGCAACTCAGCCGCCTGGGCTTCAAGCCAGGCGGCCATTTCATGAAGGTCAAGAGCCGAAATGAAGTCACCGGAGTGCTCACTCTTCCGCTTCGGCCAGCAAACGAACGGCGGTCGCTCGCCGCGCAGAAAGGCCGCAGCCTCGATCAGCTTCTTGGCATGTGCTACCGGGTCGACGCTGCGCCCAGCCGCCTCCAAGGCGATCTCTTTTTCACGTGGGGTCATAGGGGTTACTCAGCTGTGGGGAAATCGCTCAGGCTGCTCGCTCTTCTGGCTCAGGAAAAACGTCAGCCAGATTGCATTCGGCGCCCAACTCATTGAGCGCGGCGACGATCCGGCGGCACTCACTGAGGCCAGGCGTGCGTCGACCAGTTTCGTAATGACCAATCGCGGCCTGAGTAAGGCCGACGCGCTCGGCGAGCTGGGTCTGGGTTACACCCACTTTCTTGCGGGTGGCTTTCAGGGCGTTCATGACAGCACTCCAAATTACTCACTCCACAAAAATACATTTTGTATTTGAAACAGGCAAGCAATCAATACGATATGTGCATTGAAGGGATTAATACGATCTGTAGGATTCCAGCCATGAATGACTGGATTTCGATAGTGAAGGCCCGCATGGAAGTGCTGGGCATTACCCAAGAGCAGATGGCCGAAAGGGTCGACGTGACCCAGGGTGCCGTCGGTCACTGGCTGGGCGGCCGGCGCGAACCGAAGCTTGCCGATATCAACCGAATGCTTGAGGTTGTAGGCATGCCGCCGCTGAGTGTTCCTGCCTCGCAAGAAGACGTCGGCAGCAACGTCACCCTCGCATCCCAACCTGATCGATACTTCCGTTATCCGGTGATCAGTAGCGTGGTCGCCGGCGGCTGGGGCGATGCAGTGCAGCCTTACGAACCCGGCGCCGAAGATCGTTCAGAACTGAGCGACTACAAAGCAAAGGGGCCGGCCTTCTGGCTCGAGGTCGACGGCGACTCGATGACCGCGCCATCCGGCCAAAGCATCCCAGAAGGCATGCTGATCCTGGTGGATACCGGCGTAGAGGCGCAGCCTGGCCACCTGGTGGTCGCCAAGCTGGACAGCGAGGAAAAAGCCACCTTCAAGAAGCTGGTTAACGATGCCGGTCAGTTCTACCTGAAGCCGCTCAACCCCGCATACCGGATGATCCCGATCAACGGCAACTGCCGATTTATCGGGGTCGTGAAAGAAGCCAAGATGAAGCTCTGACAACGACGGCAGCAAGGAAAGCATAAGTAGTGAGTATGGAAAGGCGGTTCCTTTGAAAGAGAAAATGCTATCTGCCGGCATAGCCGGAGCCTTGATCGGCATGGCCATCGTCCTGGGCTGGCAGTCCTGGCGCGCCCCAGACACCTGGGAAGAATGCATGTTCCAGAATCTGGACAAAGCGAAATCACGCGACGCCCTCTATGTTCTTAAGCTCTACTGCCGGCCCTACCCGAGGCGAGCAGAGTAGGCCCCAAGGGCCGCAGTGAAACTTACCTGACGCAAGGAAGCATGAGAACAACATGAGCACCTTTGCAGCAATGGCTGCGGCCCTCTTTAGTGGCATCGTGGCGATCTTCACCATTCTCGGCTTTGTGCTCAGCTATGCCGGAAAAGAAGATGAACATCGCGCCCGATTTAAAGCGATCGTTTCCGCCTGGTTCGCAGGCCTAGCCCCTGCATTCAAAAAAGCCTGTCGATTCCTGTTTTTCTTCACCGCCTGCATAGGCGCGGCGGCAGTGGCGATCGGATCGACCAAGGATATATACGCATTCACCAGCAGCACCGAGCCACTGCAGAGAAAGGAAGTTTTCATGCTGTTACTCAACAGCATGAACGCTTTGGTCTACGCTGGTGCAGCATTGGCAATGTTTCTGGTGCTCGTTAAACCTAAACGCAAGGAGGCGCTACCTATGGGTTTTCTCACCCTCACTCGCCGTGAAGGCGAAAAGATCCGCATGACCATCGACCCAGGCGTAAATACCGACGCCCTACTCCAACACCTACTGCGCGACGGCATCACCCTACATATTGGCGAACTGCATGGCGACAAGGTTCGCATTGGTGTTGAAGCACCTAAAGAGGTATTGATCCTTAGGGACGAGCTGGTTACGTAATGAGGTGGCCAGCACTTATCTTGTGCCTGGTAGCCCAAGCATCGCTAGCGGCCGGGGACATCAGCTGCAAAGTGGTAGGCATCAGCGATGGCGACACCCTCACCTGCCTGACCGCCGAGCGAAATCAGCTCAAGGTTCGCCTAGCCGAAATCGACACTCCAGAGAAGGCCCAGCCATATGGCCAGAAGGCCAAGCAAGCGCTGTCGGATCTCGCCTTCAAAAAGACCATCACGCTCCAAGTACAGGATCGCGACCGCTACGGCCGGACGGTTGCGCGCGTCAGTGTGGCCGGCCAAGACGTTAACCGAGAAATGGTTCGCCTCGGTGCCGCCTGGGTCTACCGCCAGTACAACCACGACAAGTCACTACTGCAAGTCGAGTCCGCAGCGAAATCCGCCCGCCGCGGCCTGTGGGCGCTTCCCGAGGCCGATATCGTTCCGCCGTGGGAATGGCGTAAGGCCGGGCGACAGCTCAACCAGCAGGTGGCTAACAGCAAGGTTAGCAGTGCCAGCTCCAGCGCTTACCAGTGCGGCGCCAAGCGATACTGCAAGCAAATGAATAGCTGCGAGGAGGCCATATTTTTCCTTGAGCAGTGCGGGATGAACGGGCTGGACCGGGATAAAGATGGTAAGCCATGCGAGGGCGTGTGTAAGTGAGCAAAAATCACCAATAAATTAAAGTTATATATTTGCTGAAAGGGGAACATTATGCCAACAGATAAGAAAACTAAAAAACGCCCATTTTACTATCGCCGTGCAAAATGGGATGAACTTAAAAAAAGCAAAACCTTGCAGGCTTTACTAGAAAGCTGCCATGAAAGCCTACCCACTGTCGGAGATCGGACTTTTATAGCGAGAGAAGGCGAACTTAGAGGGGCCGACGTAGAAGCCAGGCCAGGCGAAGGCCTGTTCCTACATATTGCTAGCTACGTACCAAACGAACAGACAACGACCATTGAAAAAAGTAAACGAGTTAAGCGCTCTAAGCTGCATGCGGAAACAGCGTCAGAGGGGCGCGATTTTCTTGGAGGAGATATTTTTGTATTGGTTCGTGACAACCACTTGATTTTATGTCCTTCTGGCGTTCGCGAAACTGTTGTTCACTCATATATTTATCAAATTCTCAAGAAGTGTGGTCACAGCAAGATGCTGGCTTCTTTTGAACTGGAAAAGATCGCCAAGGCTAGCAAAATGGCAATGATTGCCAACGAAGGGGTCAAGTCCATAGAATTGAACTCTTCATTATACGACGCAAGCATGACTCAAATACAATCCAATAAAAACACAGCCTCGCAGAAGAAGATAGATGAACTATTAAAGAAGGCCTCTGAACTCTTTGAAGAAATGTTTGCCAAAGATCCAGAGCTAAGCGAAATAAAAGACCAAGAGAATTTAGATATAAAAATTTCTTTGAATTTCGATGGACGCGCAGCTAGAAAAAAAGGACAGCCTGTTGGATTTGGAGAGCTGGGACGGTCGCGACTAAAGAAAACGTCCGAGGAAATCATTAAAGAATTTGAAGATACCAATGATGATGAAGGCTTCAAAATTGTGACAGGCCAAGGCAATGTTATTACGCCAACGGAGATTAGAGTATCGGATTTTTATCACATAAAAACATTTGGCAAGTCTATTGATAAGAGCGACGCTTTTGATAAACTCAAAGATTACTACGAAAAATTGAAAGGCAGCGGTGTATTAGCACAGTGAAAAAATCATTGGATTGGTCAAAGATCAGATTTTTCCTCTTGGCGTTAGTGATTAGCGCCTTGGGGGCTTTCTTTGCCAAGCCGCTGATGGTCTCTAATGCTGAAGCATTGAACGTAATCGTTACCGCCTATTCGATATTGGCAGGCTTTTTGGTGGGGATTATAACAATGATTGGCGACCCTAAGTCCTTACCGGCAGGCAGCTGGCAAGTTGCCAGACTGGGGAGCACAACGGTTTATGCACGATTAAAGAGACATCGCTTTTTGTTTACTGCTTACCTGGTAACAATTGCCCTTATATTCATTTCATTTTTGCTTAAAAAGGACTACGGGAAAGCGAATGACTATGTAGAGTATGCATATCTATTTCTTGCGGTATTCTGTTTTATTTACTCACTGAAACTGCCATCAACCTTAATGCAGTTACAACATGAGAGAATTGAACAAGAAATTGAAGAAAGACGTAGAGTTGAAGGAATAAAAAATAACGACGAATAACCATCACCCACGTGCGAGACTTTTTTCCACCCTACCCTCCAATCGAATCCATCCAGTCGTTGAGTTTCTTCCGAACGCCCTTCAGGACTGCTTCGTCCCTGATCATCATCAGCTCATCCCGAATCCAGGCGCGCCATTGCCCCTTGTGGGTCGACTTGCCCGCCAGCAGGCGATTGAACTCCCGCTCGACATTCGCCTCCAGAACCTTCTGATGGGTGTGCCGCTCCAGCGCCTGCCTCCGTTGCTCCGCGATAGCAGCCCGTTCCTCAGCCGACAAATCCCCGATGTTATGCCCCATCAGCCGCCTCCTTTTACCACTCAGTGTAGTGCCTGCCACGGGCAAGCACACCGTCCAGACTGCTCTAAACAGGGCTATCTGCCATCATTTTGCCCCTTTCCCTCTTGACTGAGAAAGCCCTCACAAATACTGTATATATATACAGCAAAGGAGGCATTACTACATGGCTGCGCAGTCCCTTCAACTCCAACCCATCGATACCTATACCGCCCTGGCGCGCCGAATCCAGGCCGCCATCCACAGACCGCTCGCCCAGATCGAGCACCAGGTCAACATAGCAAAAGAGCCATATGAGTCCGACCAGGACTGGGAATACCTGCTCGAGGAGCTGCGTGACGCAGAAGGCGTCACAGTAACCAGGCGTACCGACGGTACCGTCCATTTGGCCTGGTTCGTCCGCAACGAACTCTGACCGCCAAACCCCTCCCGATGACGAAACCCGCCTTGAGCGGGTTTTTTTGTGCCTGCGCATGACAAATACATTTTGTATTGACTGGCTTGAATACGTTTTGTATTGTTTGGCCGTCACCACCAAAACGGTAGTGACAGGCAGCTACAGCCGCCACAGTTCTTTAACAGCTTAGAACCCTCGCGGCGGAACCCCGGTTTTGTCCGGCACAGCGCGAGTAACAAACTTTCCGCCCCATGCAGGCTCTGGACCCTGCCGTGCTGCCACATGCCAGCACGCGAAGTTGCGCAAGCCACCTGATGCGACGCCAGTTGCGGCAGCGGGCAGAGATACGAATCCGGCACAACGCGCAACGGAGATCGCCGAAAGGCAGCCCAGCCGCAGGTGGCGAATAACCGCGGCCAAAAACGAACGCTTCACTGAAGCGCCTTCGCATAGAGGGCGCTTTGGGAAGCAACCCACCAAGGAGAAACACCATGCTGATCCTCACCCGCCGCATCGGCGAAACCATTCGCATCAATGACGACATCACCGTAACCGTCCTGGGCATCCAGTACGGCCAGGTCAAGCTGGGCGTCAAAGCGCCGAAGAGCATCGAAGTTCACCGCGAAGAGGTCTACCAGCGCATCAAGGACGGCGTGCCCCACAAGGCCGCCAGCTGAAGAATTCCCGTAACCACGACCGGGAAGCCACCGCGCAACGCACGACGCCGAGCGCGGCAATGAGCAGGCTGGCCACCTGGGCAGTTCGGCCACCCCCGCCCCTAGACCGCATCAGCAGGCACCCGGCAGCTTCACGGCTGGGTTTGGTCACCCGCAGGGTGCCTGACTAATGCGGCCCACATTGAGAGGTAACCACCATGCAACACGCAATCAGCCCGGTGGCCGCCGACACGGCTCGCCATCTTGCGGCCGTTGATGCGCGGGAGTCGCGCCACGCCGAGCATGATCGTCGGCAAGACGCCGTACGCGACGAACTGGACGCCGGCGACTGGGCATATCTGGAAGAGCTGGTGTGCAACGCCCCCGAGGCGCAGCGCCGCGAATTCTGGACGCAGGCCTTGCATCACTTGGCGCCCAAGGGGGCGGACTTGATGCGCGGCCCGCTGGCCAGGCTGGCAGCGCCGCTGCAGGAGGCGATCGCCATTGGCATCGCCGAACGAGTGGACCGCGAGATTGAGCGCGACATCAACCTATCCCAGGAACAGCCATGGAGGGACCAGGAGTGAGCACCGAGCCAGTTAAATCCCTGATCGACGAGCAGCTCGACGAGATCAAGGCAGAAACCCGCCAGAAGTTGATCCAAGCCCTCACCGCCGAGGGCTTTTTTCTGGTCGCCGATTTACCGCGGCACGTGAAGGTGGTTCGGCAAGCGCAAGTCGTGGAGTTCAGGCCATGACTCGATACCAGCGCGCCAAGCGCCGCGCTACTTGGATTTCTGCCGGCATCGCTGCCCTGTTCTACAGCCTATTGCTGATCCTGCCAGCCATCGGCGGCCACATCACCGCCGAACAGCCGGCCACAGCGCCAATCACATCGAGGTAACCATGTCAGTCACCACCGTTCGGGCCTCGTCATGGGGCTCGCTGTTCGATTGTGCGTACAAATGGCAAGGGGTGCACTTGCTGGGCATCCGCTCGACAAGCAGCCCCCGGGCCCTACTGGGGACTGCTATTCACGCCAGCACGGCTGCCTTCGATATTGCGCGAGTCAACGGCCAGGATCTGTCGGCGTTCGACGCTGCCGAGCACCTGGTGCAAACGCTGCGGCATCCCGAGTTTGATGTGGACTGGCGCGGCGCCGACATCACGCCCCGCGAGGTCGAAGCAACCGGCCTGGCCCTGCACACGCGCTACTGCACCGACATCAGCCCGCAATACCAGTTCGTTGCTGTCGAACTGGAAACCAAGCCCCTGGAAATCGACTGCGGTGGCGGCGTCATTGTCCGCCTGACCGGTACGCTCGATCGGGCACGCATCAAGCAGGACGCCGATGGCATTGGCATCGCTGACGTGAAAACCGGCGTCGCCGCGGTAGCGGATGGTGTGGCCAAGACCAAAGGCCACAAGCCACAGATCGGCACCTACGAGCTGCTCTACGAGCACACCACGGGTGACCCCTGTACCGCGCCGGCCGAGATCATCGGCCTCAAGACCAAGGGCAAGCCCGAAGCGGCAACCGGCGAAATCATCGGCGCCCGCGAGCTGATGGTCGGCACCGAAGACTACCCCGGGCTGATCCAGTACGCCGCGGACATGTTCCGCACCGGCCTTTTCCCCCCGAACTCGCAGAGTCCCCTTTGCAGCGCCCGGTACTGCCCGCGCTGGAAGACCTGCCCCTACCACGATTGAGGTCAACCATGAATCAAACCACCACGCTCCAACAAATGCAGGCCATCCCCCAGGCGCAGCAAAAGCCCAACCACCCAGTCGCCATGAGTTTCTTCGACCTGCAGGGCTTCGAGCTAATGCAGCGCATCGCCAAGGCGTTCAGCACCTCCGACCTGGTTCCCAAGCAATACCAGGGCAACCTGCCGAACTGCATGATCGCCCTGGACATGGCCCAGCGCATCGGCGCCAACCCGCTCATGGTCATGCAAAACCTTTATGTGGTGCATGGTACGCCGGGCTGGTCGAGCAAGTTCCTCATAGCCACCGTGAACACCTGCGGCCGTTACAGCACGCTGCGTTACGAATGGCGTGGTAAGCCAGGCGACGATAACTACGGCTGTCGGGCCTGGGCGATCGAGAAGGATACCAACGAGCGGCTTGAAGGCATTTGGGTCGATTGGAAGATGGTCAACGCTGAAGGATGGGCGGCGAAGAGCGGCAGTAAATGGAAAACAATGCCTGACCAAATGTTCATCTATCGCTCAGCTGCCTTCTGGCAGCGCGCCTACGCGCCTGATCTGGGCATGGGCCTCCAGACTGAAGAGGAGCTGCGCGACACCTTCGACGCCAAGCGCGACGCCTCCGGCAGCTACTCGGTCGACCTCGACACACTTCGCCAACCTCCTAGCGAGCATGTCTCCGAGCAGGAGTCGGCCACCCTCGCCCACAACCCTGATGAACACATCAACACGCTCACCGGCGAGATTATCCGCGCCCAGGAAGCCGAGCCTGAGCCGGTTCAGCAGCGTGAACGTGCCACCCGCGCGAAACCCCAGGCACAGCAGCAATCCCAGCAACAGGCCGATCTGGCCGACGACCTGAGCATGGAGTAAGCCCAATGCCGTCCCGCACCGTAGCGGAACGGTTCAGCCGACTCGGGGAGTTCGTCGAACTCCTCGCATCAGCAGGACTTAACGCCAGCACCGACTGGGAAGAGCGCTTCACCGCGGACCTGGAAGCCAACTACGAGCGCTTCCACGGCGACATGTACCTCAGCGACTCCCAACTTGACCAACTCGAACGCATCACCAACCAGTGAGAAACAACGATGACCGCACAAGCAGCGCAGCAAATTGTTGAAGAAGTAGTCGACGGCCTGGAAGTGGCCGCCGAGCGCCCCAAACCCACGCCGATTGAAATGGCTAGCGAAACGCTGGGCCGCGACCTGCTGCAGGTACTCCTGCAAGAAGTGCGCGCCCTGCCGGACGTATGGAACAAGCTCACCGAAAAGCGCCAGGCCAACGTGATCGAACGCCTACGCCAGGTGGTGGAAGACACCACGAAGCGCACCGTGAAAATCCTGGCCGCCGGCGGCCGCCCCACCATCAGTGGCATCCTCGAGTCCGTCGCGATCAAGGAAGGCATCAAGGCCACCTTCAAGGTCAGCCAGTTCGATCCGATGCGCCACGACCTAATCGACAGCCAAGGCAAGGTCTGCCTGTTGGTGGTGGCCAGTGCCGAAGATCACCTGGGGGGCATTGATGACGTGGTACCGGATCCCGACCAGCCGCCTCTAGACTTTGATAGCGGTGGCGAATTCGACGATGAGGTTGCGCAGGCCGAAGCTGAAACCGGCCCGGGCGACCAGGATCCGCTCTATCTGGAAGCAGTCAGCTACGTGATCAGCTCCCGCCGTCCCGCTATCTCTGCGATCCAACGCGAGCTGAAGGTCGGTTACAACCGCGCAGCCCGAATGCTGGAGGCGATGGAAACGGCGGGTGTCGTGAGCACGCCGAACAGCAAGGGCGAGCGCGAGGTGATTGCTCGCGCTGAATCCGCCCCGGCCGCTGAGCCGCCGAGCAGCTATGGCAACTACAGCTACGGCGACGTGAAGGCGCTGCTGGCCAAGGCCTCGCCGGAGGTGAGCATCGCCTACCTGCAGAGCCGCCTAGCCATCGGCAGCGATGTTGCCCAAGGCCTACTGCTGCGCCTGCTCGACGACAGCGTGATCGCTCTGCAGAGCGAGGCCGAGATTCCCACCAACAACACCTACCGGGTCGCCATTTCCCTCGACGACCTGGCCCTCAACATGGAGTGATCAGCCATGCGCATCACCAATCTCCAAATCAACAACTTCCAGGGGCTGCATCATGCAGCCCTTGTTGTTTCTGAGCCCCTACTGCTGGTATCCGGCAACAACGGCGCCGGCAAATCCTCGCTCCTCGACGCCATCAGTATGGCGTTCACCGGCCAGCCGCGCCGTGTGAGCCTGAAAAAGGACATCGGCCAGCTGGTTACCGAGGGCGCGAAGAAGGGCGAGGCCGTCGTCTCCTGGCTCGGCGCCGACGGCGAGGAAGAATCGGCCGCAGTCGCCCTGCCTTCGGGCAAGGGTGCGCCGCTGGTGGATATGCCGTTCCTGCCGTTCGTGCTGGATGCCGCGAAATTCGCAGCCTTAGACGGTAAAGAGCGCCGCAAGATGCTGTTCGAGTTGACCGGCGCCAGCTCCAGCCCCAACGAAGCGGCCAAGCGTCTGATCGAGCGCGGCGCCGACGCAGCCCTGGTCGAGAAAATCAAACCTATGCTGCGCGCCGGTTTCCCGGCCGCCGCCGACCAGGCCAAGGAGTACGCCAGCGAAGAGCGCGGTTCCTGGAAGACAGTGACCGGCGAGGCCTACGGCAGCGACAAAGCCGAAGACTGGCAGCCGGAGGCCCTGCAGGTGGAGGTCACCCAGGCTGAAATCAATGCTGCGGCGCAGGAGGTCACCACCCTGCAGACCGATCTCGACGAGGCCAACCAGACCCTTGGCGCCCATAAGGCTGCTGCCCAGGCCGAAGCAGGCAAGCGTGCACGCATCGCCGAGCTGACCGAACTGGCAGGCCTGGTCGGTCGCCGGCAGATCAAGCTGGACAACGACAGCGCCGATCTCGCCCACTGGAAAGAGCAACTGGCATCCTCCCAAGGCGGCAAGCAAGGCCTGATCCACGACCTGGCCCGCTGTCTGGCTGCATTTCAGGGGATGTCGAAGAGCACCAGGGGCATAGAGGCAGAAAATGGCCTACTGACCCCTTGGTTCACCATGCAGGAAGTCGACCGCATGGATCTGGTCTTGCAGCGCTATGTCGCAGAGCATGGTCCTGTTGGCGACGGCGATGTGCCCGCTGAGCTGGCGAAGCGCGCGCCAGAGTTCCAAACCTACGTCACCAACCTCACCCGCACCGTTGAAAATAGCCAGCGCGACCTTCGCGCCGCACAGGATGCTGCGGTGCAGTTGGCAGAGCTGCAGGCCCAGCCGGCCGCGGTGCCCAGTGCCGAGGCAATTGCCAACGCCGAGCAGCTCATCAACAGCATGCGCCAGCAGCTGGATCAGAAGCGTGCCAAGCAGAGCGCCCTGCAAGACGCCTTCAACGCCACTGCCGACCGGGAGCTGCAGATTGCCAAGGCAGCGAAGCACCATGCCGCGGTGAAATCCTGGGTACTGATTGCCGAGGCACTGGCCCCAGCCGGCATCCCGGGCGAGATTCTGGCCGGCGCGCTGGAGCCGATCAACAGCCTGCTGGCCATCCAATCCGCTGCCGCGAAGTGGAACCCGGTACAGATCAGCTCAAGCATCGAAGTGACCTACGGCGGCCGCGTCTACGGGCTGCTGAGCGAGTCCGAGAAATGGCGCTGCGACGCCCTACTGGCCATCGCAATCGCTCGCCTATCCGGTATCGGTCTCGTCACCTTGGATCGTTTCGATGTGCTGCAGCCCTCGGCACGCCCGCAGGTTCTCGGCCTGCTGCGTACCCTGACCCAGGGCGGTGATCTGAATAGCGCCATCCTGGCCGGAACCATGAAGGAGCCCATGGCCAAAGTGCCGGCAGGTATCCAGTCGGTCTGGATTGAAAGCGGCGTGATCGGCAGCGAGCCGGTCAGCGCGGCGGCGTGAGGTGGCAATGGAACACCTCACAACCCTGAACCTCCCGGGCGTGCATACCCGGGAGAATGCTCGCCGGCAGCTCTCTGCCCAGATCGCCCAGTTCCTCACCGACGGTGGCGATGTCCAGCAGTTGGACATCACCGCACGCACCCCCGAGCCCAAAGGCAACCTGCGCGACCGGCCTCGCACGGTAATGCGCATCAACGACTGCAGCCGCCGCGAGCTGGAAAAGCGCGACCAGGAGCTGGCGAAACGCGCCAGGGCTCTGGCCGCTACAGGCCTTGCCGGCGACCGCATCCGCAAAAAGCTGGGCTTCGGCCCGATCACCTTCGAGCAATTCATCGCGCGGCACAGCATCCGCCTGCCGCGACCACGGAGCAAATCATGAGCCTGATCAACTTCTTCGATACCGAAACCACCGGCCTTCCGGCCTACAGCACCTCGAGCGGCGATCCCTGCCAACCGCACTTGGTCGACATCGCCGCCCTGCTCTACAACCAGGACGGCGAACTGGTCGACAGCTTCGAGGCGATCATCCGGCCCAACGGCTGGATCATCCCCGACGAAGTGGCCGCCATCCACGGCATCACCACCGAGATGGCCATGGACCTGGGTGTCCCCGAAGCAGAGGCGTTGGACGGTTTCATGGCCATCCACGAACGCGCCAGCCTGCGCGTGGCCCACAACTGCAGCTTCGACGATCGCATCCTGCGTATCGCCCTGATGCGTTACCGTGGCGAAGGGGCGGCCAACGCTTTCAAGGCCGGCCCCAGCTTCTGCACGGCGCGGACAACAAAGCCGATCTGCCAGTTGCCGCCGACCGAGAAGATGAAGGCAACCAACTTCCGCAACAGCTTCAAGACCCCCAACCTGGCCGAAGCACTGTTGCACCTCACCGGTGAGGAACTGGTCGGCGGCCACCGCGCCCGCGTCGATACCGAGGCCTGCGCCCGTATCTACTTTGCCCTGCAGAACCTGCTGAGCGCTGCCTAACAGCTATGGGATCTGTGCGGCCATCATCGGGCGCTTACGCCATGTGGCCGCCAGGATCTGCTGATGACTCTCCGCTAAAGTCGAGTTTGTCAGGAGCTTCTGCTTGATCTCGTCGAGCAGACCATCGTCGACTCGATCCGCTACCACAAAGAGTTGTAGATCTGCCTTCCTACCCTGCTTCACAGCAATCGGCATAGAAGCGAAGTGCAGCTCCCACAACAGTATTTCCTGTCCATCCTGTAAACGCCCTTCCTGCACAAACACCTGGTGGATCAGAGCTAGGTTGGCGTTATCGAGCTGGTCCTTGGTGAGTGTTGGCATATCAATCTCCTGGTTATCGGCCCACCAATCTACACCTCTTCGCTCCCCATTTTTACGCCCACGGGCGCCCATTCTCGTTTGGATCAATCCTATGACTGCCGCAGCCAAGCTGCTGCCCGGCCAAGTCCCGGGTGCGCACCGCAAAAACATTGTGAAGCTGCTCCAGGCAGCCAGCCGACGCCGGCACCTCTGGGAGGTGTTCGGCGACTTCGTCGAGCTGGCGGCACTGGCCGTAGCCAACTCGATCGACCTGACGCAGTTCGACGAGCGCGAGCAACGCTACCTGGCGATCATCAAGCGCTACGAGCCCGACGAGCAGCAGCTGTTCCCCAAGATGCTCGGCGAGCTGACCATGGCCCTGGAGTACGGGCCAGACGACGTGCTCGGCCAAGTGTTCGGCGAGCTGGACCTGGGCAACAGTGCCCGCGGCCAGTTCTTCACGCCCTACGAGGTTTGCTCCCTGATGGCGCGACTGAACATCGGCGACGGCTCCGAGGTTCGCCAGCGCATTGCCGAGCGCGGCTTTATCCGGGTGAACGAGCCAGCGGCCGGCGCCGGCGCCATGGTGATCGCCCTGGCCGAAGCCATGAGCAACGTCGGTATCAACTACCAACAGCACCTGCACGTCACTGCCCAGGACGTCGACTCGCGCGCCGTGCACATGGCCTATCTGCAGTTCAGCCTGCTGCACATCCCCGCCGTGGTGATCCTCGGCAACACCCTGGCCCTGGAAGAACGCGAGCACTGGTACACGCCGGCCCACTTCCTGGGCATGTGGCCCCAGAAGCTGCGCCGCGGTTACGCACGGGGTAGTGCCATGGACGAGCGCCCGACCGAAGCGGAGCCGACGCCATCCCCGATTTTCATCCCTTCGCCGTCGGCCGCCCTGGGCGAGCAGATGGCCTTGTTCTGAGGTAACCCATGTCAGGAATGATCGGCGCCCGGGAGGCACAGCCGAAGCGTAAAAGCGTCGAGTGGTACACACCAGGCTGGGTCTTCGATCGTCTCAACCTGCAGTTCGACACTGACCCATCCAGTCCGCACGACTATGAAACGCCGGTGCCCGCCAAGTTGAAGTACACGCTGTTCGACAACGGTCTAGCGCAGCCCTGGTTTGGGCGGGTCTGGATGAACCCACCCTACGGGCCTGACACGGGCTTTTGGATGCGTCGCCTGATTGACCACGGCGACGGCATTGCCTTGGTATTCAGCCGAACAGACGCCGCCTGGTTTCAAGAGGCGATACGCGCTGCAACCGCGACGCTCTTGGTAGCCGGCCGTATCGAGTTCATCCCCGGCCACGAGAACAGCCACAAGAAAGGACGATCAGGTGCTGGATCAGCCATGTTCGCTTTCGGCAATGAGTGCGCCACAGCCCTTGCTCAGCTCGCTGACCTCGGTGTGCTGATACCGCGGCTCGACATCTTCATCGACTCCAAGTAGCCCGCCGCATAACTCAGAGCCGGCTCAATCACTGCTCTTCGACTTTGAGAAGGACTTATCACCGAATATAGCGTGATCTTGCATGAACGCTTTAAAGGTTCCGGAGTTTAATACCTTTTCTGGATTATCCTTAATCAATTGCTCGATGCCAGCCTTTTGCTTTTCGCTCATGCCGTCGTAGCTCCGGCCTATCTCGTCAGCCTTTTCATTAATGTAATTGAACAGTTTCACATCAGCGTGATACTTGCGCGGAGAAATATACCCATCGCCAAGCGCTATCCTGCTTGACCGCATTGCCCCTGAATATGGAACAGTAACAAAGCCAAGAATTATGAAGCCGGGAATTTTCGTGTAAATCATTCGAGTGGACTTAGACGCAATCAAATCCGTATGGATAGACCTCATAAGATAGCGACTCAACCTAGGCGAGGCGTTCCCCTTAACCTCTGCAACGCCCTCAACGGGAATAACGTGTTGCTCGTAATGGCCTAGGGTCTTAGTTCTTCCCAGCAAATAATCCTTCAGCGCAGCTTCAGTAGCAGCCCACTCGGCCTTGTGCGCCTTAACCACTGGTTCCTCATCGTTACCCCAAGTCATGTATGACAAGCTGCGCCAGCTCATCGAGGTACAGAACTTGCTCATCCACGACGAATAGTTGCAGCGCGTACTGGGGTTGTTCATGTGGGGCTTAAATATAATTTCTGCAAAGGATTTCTCCCATCCAGAGAATAGCTGCTCGCAGTCATGGCATAGCCATTTCTCTTTCAATATATCCTGTGAGCGTTTATTTATATTCCTAGAGTCCCTTAAGTAGCCGGTGGCGGAAGTCTCCTTCAACCATTTTCCTATGAACTTCGGGATTAGATGGCTGAGCCGCAACTCAGCCTGATTGCCACAAAGCTTGCACTCCACGCTTGCCATTCATCTCCCCCTGACCGGCCCCATGCCGGGCCATGAACCTATCTCACACCCTACCACAGCGCCACTACGGTTCTGGTTTGTCGCCGAGATCATTCAGCCACTGCCCAGCGATGCACGCGACTATGGCCGCCAAGATGAAGTGGCCAACCGTAAAGTACTTGCTCACGGAGAAAAGCGTCATGACACAGGCCAGCATCCAAAAGAAACAGACGGCAAGCGTGATCAGCAACGCAATCACCGCCGCTTGACGGGCGAATCCCTTCAGCCTGCTGATCACCTAAGCCTCCTCACTCCGATCTAATACCGGCCTTCACCCAATAGCCCACAACCACCTTTTACGCCACCCTGGTGAGGGAGACGCCATACGCCTTTTCCTGAAGAGCCAATAACTTAGAGCGCATTCACAATCAGTTTATCAATCTCTTCTCGAACTTCATTCAGCGCACTTCCTAGCTCCTGCTTACACTTCGAACACTCTTCGTGAAACTCAAGAACATTTTCACTAGTCATTTTCTCCATCGCTTTCCGCTGAAGGGAAACCACAGTACTCATATAAAAATTTTCAAGCTTTTTAGGGGACCAATTAAAGGACTCTCGCTCGGCCTTAGACATATATAAAGAAGCATTACGCCAGGCCTTTTCATACTCGTAGCTTTCTTGAAAGTACTGCCGCCTAACATTGTCAATCTCTAAAACTGCAGCTTCTACAGCCTCCTCGCGCATGCGTTTAAACCCGTAATCACTGACTGCATCAGCCAAACGATACAGTTCAATAAAGCTTTTCTCTATTCCATACAAGCCACCAACCCTATTGTGTCTTTCTGTATGTTTAAACTGAACTCGCCAGGTATTCAACGCAGGTATCGCGACGAAGACGCCGGCAACTGTAGCCAGAGAGGCTGCAACTTCGAAATATCCTAAAAGACCTAGCTCCCAGAAATCCTCACTAGGAATAAAGGCCCCAAACACAGCACCACTACAAAAAAGAAACAAAGCAACCAGCCAATACATCAAATCCAGTTTCATCACTTAACTCCATAACATAGTCCAGCCGATTATGCAGAAAGTTGCATTCGGCCGCGAGGTATTCACGTGCCCACAGAAAACCAACCAATAACCATCGACAGCCTCATGAAGCAGGCCCAGGTTTTCGCCAGCAGCTGGTCGCTGGTCGGTGGCCGCTTCGACAATGGCAACCAACTCCACCAGGCCGATCAGGAGAAAACCGACCTGCGACAGATGCTCGAGCAGTTCGCCAAGCAACAGGGCATGGCCGCCGGCCGTAAGTTCTGCGGTTGTTGCGGTAACGGCTGCATCAGCTGCCGCCACCGCGCAGAAAATCCGCCAGCGGAACTGCCGCGCGACAACGAGCGCACCCTTGCCTGCACGCTGCTGATCAGCGAAGACAGCTTCGACGGAGCTATCACGCCCGAGCGCATTGCAAGCTGGAGCGACGCCGAGTGCCAAGCCGTCGAAGAGTACTGCATGGCCATCCACATGGCAGCTAGCGATAACGAGGACGTGGAAATTCCGGCACGGCCGTTTGTCCTGGAGGCGCGCCAAGACCTGCCCGTCGGCATCGACAGCGAAGGTGGCAGCCATGACTAGGCCGCTCAGAGGTAAACGCTACTTCGCCCGGCTCGGGTGGATGGACGCACAGGCCGGACGCCCAATCCTCAACGACCGCAGCGGGCAACTGCGCTGGCCGCTCTGGGCCCGCGCTGCCTATACCAGAGGCTGGCTGTTCTTCCCCAGGCGAAGTGCCCAATGAACGCTCCGACCTACTACCGCATCAATGGTGAGCGCATCGACCGCTGCACCTGCCTGCGGTCCACATCACCACCTACTCCGGGGCCCTAACTGGGCCTCGCAGTTCAACCGTCCTACCGCCAACATCCACTCCCTGCGCCACGCGCGGGGGCAGAGAGGTATCGCCCCATGAGCAACGAATCTAAGGACAAGCTCAGCGAAGAAGAGATGGCCAAGGAACTAGGCACCACAGTGCGAGCGCTGCAGGCGCGGCGCGCGCGCAATCAGATTCCCGCAGGGGTCTGGATCAAGCAGGGCAAGAAAACGATCTACAGCAAACGGAGATATGACGAGTGGCTCGAAAGTCTATGGGTCTACCCACCGGGGTGGAACTCTTCCGCAACTCCCTGCGCATCCGCTTCACCTGGAACGGACGACGCTGCAGCGAAACGCTCCCGTACCCCACCACGCAAACGGGCATCGCGGCTGCATCCAAGCTTAGAGATCAGGTAACCCGCCTGGCGAAGATGGGACTGCTCGACGACACCAAGTACGTTGAGCTTTTCCCTGGCTCAGCAATCCCGGCCGGCGGCATCCCCTGCTTTGGAGAACATGCCCAGCTCTGGCTGGACAGTCGCGAAATCACCGCAGGGACGCGCCTCAACTACAAGAGCACCCTCAATCTCTACTGGATGCCGCACCTGGCTCTGACCAGGGTCGACCTGATCACCACCACCGCACTACGCCGGATCATTGCGGCGATCGAGTGGACATCCCCCGGAGTGAAGCGCAACGCCCTGGTGAAGCTGTCGACGATAATGCAGGCAGCCGTTGCCGATGGGCTTATCGCCAAGAACCCGGCCGAGCCAATCGAGCTGCCGCGTCGCGCCAAAAAGGAAATTGATCCGTTCACGCAGGCCGAGGCTGAGCGGATCATCGACAGGCTTTACGAAACGAGCCACTGGCCCAGTCTGATATACGCCGCGCTCTTCGAATTCCTGTTCTTTTCCGGGCTTCGAATCTCGGAAGCACTAGCGCTGCGCTGGGACGCGATCGACTGGGGAAGAAAACAGGCCCACATCTGCCGAACTGTCGCCCTGGGCGAAATTGAGGAACGGACGAAGACCGGGAAGGATCGATTCGTTCTGCTCAACAACCGGGCACTGCGGGCGCTCTGGATAGCAAAAGCCTACGCAGAGCGGCGCCTGTTGGGAGTTGGCAAAGTGAAGCACACGCCGTATGTGTTCCCGCCCTCTAAAGGGCAGGAATACATCAAGGAGACCTCCAACATCCACCACCAGTGGCGTCCAACCCTGAAGGCACTGGCTATCCGCTACCGGCCGCCATACAACTGCCGCCATACCTATGCGACAATATGCTTAATGTCTGGCATGAACCCCGCATTTATTTCCCAGCAGCTCGGCCATAGCGTGCAGATGCTGCTGTCAACGTATGCCCGCTGGATCAACTCAAACTCCGATTGGAGCGAGCTTGAAAAGCTGAATATTGGTATCAAATCGGTATCAGCAGAATCCAGCAAGCCCTAAGTTATTGATAGGTAAGCCCTTTGATCTCCACCGCAAATATCACCATGCAATTCGGGGCCAAGCCCCTGTTCGAGAACGTTTCCGTTAAGTTCAACAACGGCAACCGTTACGGTTTGATCGGAGCCAATGGCTGCGGTAAGTCGACCTTTATGAAAATTCTCGGTGGTGATCTGGAGCCGTCCGGTGGCCAGGTGATGCTGGAGCCGAACGTGCGCCTGGGTAAGCTGCGCCAGGATCAGTTCGCCTACGAAGACTTCAACGTGATCGACACCGTGATCATGGGTCATGAGGAGCTGTGGAAGGTCAAGGCCGAGCGCGACCGCATCTATTCGCTGGCGGAAATGAGCGAAGAAGACGGCATGAAGGTGGGCGAGCTGGAAGGTGAGTTCGCCGAGATGGACGGTTATACCGCCGAGTCCCGTGCCGGCGAGTTGCTGCTTGGCCTGGGCATTCCGCTGGAGCAGCACTTCGGCCCGATGAGCGAAGTGGCGCCCGGCTGGAAACTGCGCGTGTTGCTGGCCCAGGCGCTGTTCTCCGATCCCGACGTGCTATTGCTGGACGAACCGACCAACCACTTGGATATCAACACCATCCGCTGGCTGGAAAACATCCTCACGGCGCGTAACAGCACCATGATCATCATTTCCCACGACCGCCACTTCCTCAACAGCGTGTGCACGCACATGGCGGACCTGGATTACGGCGAGCTGCGTCTGTTCCCCGGCAACTACGACGAGTACATGACCGCCGCCACCCAGTCCCGCGAGCAGTTGCTGGCCGATAACGCCAAGAAGAAGGCGCAGATCGCCGAGCTGCAAACCTTCGTCAGCCGCTTCTCGGCCAACGCCTCGAAAGCCAAGCAGGCCACGTCGCGCGCCAAGCAGATCGACAAGATCCAGCTGGCCGAGGTCAAGCCGTCCAGCCGGGTCAGCCCCTTCATCCGCTTTGACCAGAACAAGAAGCTGCACCGCCAGGCCGTGACCCTCGACAAGCTGTCCAAGGCCTTCGATGACAAGGTGCTGTTCAAGAATTTCAGCGTCACCGTGGAGGCCGGCGAGCGCGTGGCTATTATCGGCCCCAACGGCATCGGCAAAACCACTTTGCTGCGTACCCTGGTCGGTGAAATGACCCCGGATGCCGGCAGCGTCAAGTGGACCGACAGCGCCGAAGTGGGCTACTACGCCCAGGACCATGCCCACGACTTCGAGGCCGATGACACCCTGTTCGAGTGGATGGGCCAATGGACCCAGGGCGAACAGAACATCCGCGCCGCGCTGGGCCGTATGCTGTTCTCTTCCGATGAGATTCAGAAGTCGGTCAAGGTGCTGTCCGGTGGTGAACAGGGCCGCATGCTGTTCGGCAAGCTGGCCTGCCAGAAGCCCAACGTACTGGTGATGGACGAACCGACCAACCACCTGGACATGGAATCCATCGAGGCCCTTAACCTGGCCCTGGAAAACTACCCGGGTACGCTGATCTTCGTCAGCCACGACCGCGAGTTCGTCGGCTCCCTGGCCACGCGCATCATCGAACTCTCCGAGAACGGCGTGACCGACTTCAGCGGCACCTACGACGACTACCTGCGCAGCCAGGGCATTTTCGTCTGAAACGCCACCGCGTAACGAACAAAGCCCGCTGACTCAGCGGGCTTTGTTTTTTGCGCTGTGCGGTCAGGCTGCGGCGAACAACTCGTCGATCTGCGCCTGGGCACCTTTGAGTGCATTGGCGCGCGGTTCTTCACCATAGGCCAGGCCTTCGGCACGGACGATTTCGATGTCGGTGATGCCGAGAAAACGCAGTACCAGTTCCAGATAAGCCTCGTGAGCCTGACCGCTGGCCTGACCGGCGTGAATGCCGCCGGCGGTGGAGACGATCACCACTTTCTTGCCGCCAGCCAGACCTTTCGGGCCGTTTTCGTCGTAGGCGAAGGTTTTGCCGGCGACGGCGATACGGTCGATCCAGGCCTTGAGCTGAGTCGGCACGGTGAAGTTGTACATGGGCGCGCCTATAACGATGGCATCGGCCGCCAGGAATTGATTGAGGGTGGCTTCGGCCAGCTCGACTTCGTGCTTTTGCGCCGCATCGCGCAATTCGGCCGGTGTACCGCCGGCGACCAGACTGGCGGCGGACAGATGGCTCAGCGCATCGCTGGCGAGGTCACGGTAGCTCACCTTGATAGCAGGCGAGGCGGCCTGCCAGGCATCGACCACGGCGCGGCTGAGTTGGCGGGAGGCGGACGAGTCGCCAAGAATGCTGGAATCGAGGTGCAGTACGTTCATAACCTTCTCCGGGATAAGGGCGATCAAGATGCTGGAGATGCTACCTATGAAACCAATAACCGATTAGTCGGCATAAATGCGATAGTTCGTCCCACTGATAGGACGAAAACCATGCATGACCTCAACGACCTGTTCTACTTCGCCAAAGTGGTGGAAGCCGGCGGCTTCGCGGCGGCCGGCCGTCTGCTCGGGATTCCCAAATCACGCCTGTCGCGACGCATCGCCGAGCTGGAAAACCGCCTGGGTGCGCGCCTGCTGCAACGCACCACGCGCAAGCTGGCGCTCACCGATATCGGCGAGCGCTACCTACGCCATTGCCAGGCCATGCTGCTGGAAGCCGAACAAGCCGAAGAAACCGTCGCCAGCCTGACCAGCGAGCCACGCGGGCGTTTGCGCGTGAGTGCGCCGGGCGGCATCGCCCTGCTCCCGGAGCTGGTGGTCAGTTTTCTCGCGGCCTACCCCAAGGTGCAGCTGGAACTGATCCAGACCAACCGGCGGGTCGATTTGCTCAACGAGGGTATCGACGTGGCCTTGCGCGTGCGCAGTGCCGAGGACGAAGATCCGAGCCTGATCAGCCGCCGCCTGCTGCCGGCCCAGGCCTATCTGGTGGCGGCCCCGGCGCTGCTCGAGGGACTGACTGTCAACACCCTCGAGTATCTGCATAAATTACCGGCGATGGGCGCACTGGAAGCCGACCGGAAAATTCACCTGCGTTTCCAGGACAGCAGCGGACAGGTGCGCGAAGCCATTTTGCAGCCACGCCTGGCTATCGAAGCCACGCCTGGCTATCGAGGACTTCGCCGTACGCAAGCGCGCCGCACTGGCCGGCCTGGGCTTCAGCATGCTGCCCGCGCCTTACTGCCACGAAGAGTTGCAGGACGGTCGCCTGGTCCGCCTGCTGCCGGACTGGACGCTGCCACCGGGCCACCTGCAAGCCGTGTATACCCACAGGCGCGGCATGCTGCCTGCGGTGCGCGCCTGGATCGAGCATATCGACCGGGGGTTCAAGGACTGGGAACAGCCGGTTTGACTCGAGCGCCATTGCGGCGCTTGAAGAATCGCACCATCGAGTTCAGAGCAGCAGATATCGGCCTAATGCCTCGCCCAGAAAAGCGCCGTCGAGCAACAACCAGGCAACCCACGCGGCCTGGTGCGCCGCGACAATCGCCCAGAACACTAGCTGATAAAACACTTTGCGGGTCTTGTGGCGAAAACACTGCTGCGCCACCAGGGCGCCAGGCCAACCGCCGAGCAGTTCGAGCAAATGCAGGGCCTTTTCCGGGGTTCGCCGACGGCCGCGCAGTGCGTTTGCCTTGTCCTGCCAGTGCTGCATGAAACTGATCAGACTGGCCAATGGGTAGGCCAGCAGCACCCAGACGAATCCCGTTTGAAGCTGCGTAGCGCCAAATAGCGGTAAAAAACAGAGCACAGCCAGCGCCAGAAGCTTGATGATGGGGTTACGCAATGGCGTGTTCCACGGCTTAGGTGGGGTAATGACGCTGTAGAAACGCCAACAGCAGCCGATTGACCTGTTTGGCCTGTTCGTTCTGAATCCAGTGCCCGCAGTCTTTCAACAGGTGCTGCTCGAGCAGCGGCACACGCGTGGGCATCTGTTTGAGAGTGTAGGCCTCCAAGGTCCCGACCGGATCCTTGTCGCCCAGCAGAAATAACGCGGGCTGCTCGATCTTTTTATCCGCCAAGGCCTCGGTACGCTGCCAGTTGCGCTGGAAATTCCGGTACCAATTAAGCGCGCCGTAAAAGCCTCGTTCGGCGAAGGTGCGCTCATATTCGGCGAACGCCTGCTCATCACACCAGGCTGGTAGCCTGCCGGGATCCTGCATGCCGTCGAACAGGCTGGCGCCAGCCGGTTTCTCTTGCAGGAAAAAATCCTTGGCCACGGCGGCCGAGGTGTTATGCATCATCATGCGCAGGGTTCGCGCAATGTCGGCGTCCATTTCCCGCTCGGCAACGCCCGCCTCCTGGAAATGCAAGATGTAGTGGAAACGCCCGGCGTAGAGCGGGCGCATGATATCGATGGCCGGTTGTTTGGGGCGACCGGCAAAAGGTACCGCCATCCCCACCACGGCGCGCACGCGCTGCGGCTCCAATAATGCCAGGTGCCAGGCGATAGGCGCGCCCCAATCATGGCCGACGATGCAGGCCTGGTGCTGGCCCAGCGCATCCATAGCAGCACGGATATCGTCGCAAATGGTGATCAGGTCATAGGCATCGGGATCACGCGGCGCACTGCTTTGGCCATAACCGCGCATTTCCGGAATCAGTACGCGATAACCGGCAGCGACCAGCGGCGCGATCTGCTGGCGCCAGGAATGCCAGCACTCGGGAAAGCCGTGCAACAGCCATAGCGGCCGAGCCTCTGCGGCGCCGGCGCTGTAAAGGCTCAGGGTAATTCCGTTAACGTCGAGTAACTGATGGTCGAGGCGCTTCATCGGGTTCTCCTTGGGTGAACCCACTATGACAAAGGCGCGCTTGAGGCGAGTGCTGAATTCATCTCGCGAATGCCGCTACACCTCAAATCTGCGCGCTGCTCCAATCGATCAGATCGAATTGCCAAGTGGCCAATATCAGCAAGCCGAAACCGATTCGGTACCAGGCGAACATTGCATAGCTGTGGTTGCCAATGAACTTGAGCAAGGCACGCACAGCGATCATGGCGAAGATGAACGAGGCGATGAAGCCGATGGCGAATACCGGCAGGTCCGCGGGTTCGAACATCTCCCGGTATTTGTAAGCGGAATACACCGCCGCCCCGACCATCGTCGGCATCGCCAGAAAGAACGAGAACTCGGTGGCGGCTTTACGCGACAAGCCGAAGAGCAAGCCGCCGATGATGGTCGCGCCGGATCGCGAGGTACCCGGAATCATCGCCAGGCACTGGGCAAAGCCGATCTTCAAGGCATCGCTCCAGCGCATCTCATCCACGGTCTCGGCGTGAACGCTATGCGTACGTCGCTCGGCCCACAACATGACCATCCCACCGACCACCAAGGCGGCTGCCACGGTAATCGGGTTGAACAGATAGCGGTGGATGGCATCGGCAAAAATCACTCCGAGAACAACAGCCGGCATAAAAGCGATCAGCAGATTGCCGCTAAAGCGCTGTGCCTGCCGCTCTCTGGGAAGGCTGAACAGGGTATGCAAAATCTTCTGCCGGTATTCCCAGATGACCGCCAGGATGGCGCCCAACTGAATAATGATATTGAAGGCCATCGCACGCTCGCCGCCAAAGCCGATGAGATCGGCGACGATGATTTGGTGGCCCGTACTCGAAATCGGTAAAAACTCGGTAAAGCCCTCTACAACGCCCAGTATCAGAGCCTGCATGGCCGTCCAAAAATCCATCAATGCTCCTATAACGCCCAGCGCCAAGCGCGTGAGCTACTACTCTATGGAAAGAGAAATATTGCCAATTGATCGACGGGCTCGAAATGGCCCAGGGGTCCCGGACAAGTGGAAGCAGACCAACCTCAAGGATTGCCGCCCAGATGCCGAAATACTCTCAAGGCTTGTCGTTATTGCATACCTAACAAGGTCTTGCATAACCGCAAGCGCTAATCGCTGCAAAGCTTATCCGCATTGGTGAACGACTGGAACCGCAGAAATGCCTTCACTCAATGCCAGCCCTGTATATCGCTAATAAAAATGGGGTACCAATTGATGAACAGCCTACGTAACTTCGCCATCAGCCGCCGTCTGTTGCTGATACTCGGCGTCGCCGTGCTGATGCTAGCAAGCCTTGGCACAGTATTGCTGCTGCAGATTCATGAAGATTTATTTGCCGCGAAAGGCGAAAAAACCCGGCATGTCGTGCAAAGCGCGGCCGGTATTCTCAAGCATTACCACAGCCTGGAGACAGCCGGCACGCTGAGCCGCGAGGAGGCTCAGGCGCAGGCAAAGGAAGTGGTCCGTGGCCTGCGCTACGACGACAAGGAGTATTTCTGGATCAATGACCAGACGCCAGTGATGGTCATGCATCCGATCAATGCAAAACTCGAAGGCCAAAACCTCTCGGGCTTTAAAGATCCGGATGGCAAAGCGCTCTTTAACGAAATGGTGCGGATCAGCAAGGACAAGGGAGCCGGCCAGGTCGATTACCGCTGGCCCAAACCAGGTGCCAGCGAGCCGGTGCCGAAGGTTTCCTACATAGAACTGTTTCAACCCTGGGGTTGGATAATCGGTTCCGGGGTCTATATCGACGACGTTCAGGAGGAGTTCCAATCGCAAGCGTTGCGCGCCCTCGCTATTGGCTTTGTCATCACCCTGCTGATGGGAGCGCTGGTTACGTTGATCGCCCGCAGCATCACTGTTCCCCTGCAAGCGTCGGTCGACGCCATGGCCAATATCGCCAGCGGCGATGGCGATCTGACCTGCAGCCTGGACACCGCCGGCAACGATGAGCTCGCCAGCTTGGCCAAACACTTCAATGCATTTACCGGAAAACTGCGCCAGGTCATTCAGCAATCGCTCGAATCCGCCGGCACCCTGGATCAGGCAGCACGCTCGTTGGGCTCTCTTGCAGGCGAAGCCCAGCAATACAGCCAGCAGCAATCCCAACAAATGGAAATGGTGGCAACGGCGATCAACGAAGTCACCTATGGCGTGCAAGATGTGGCAAAAAACGCCGAACATGCCTCTGCCGAAGTCCATACTGCCGAAGCGCAGGCCGCTCAGGGCCAGCGCAATATCGACACCAGCCTGCGACAAATCAGCCAGCTGTCCGGCACCATCGAACAAGCGGTCGAGGTGATCAAGACCCTGGCACAGGAAAGTACGCAGATCGGTAGTGTTCTGGAGGTCATCCGCTCGATTGCCGAACAAACCAACTTACTCGCCCTGAATGCGGCCATCGAAGCGGCACGCGCAGGCGAACAGGGTCGCGGTTTCGCCGTGGTGGCCGACGAAGTGCGCCTGCTGGCCCAACGAACGCAGCAATCGACCGCGGAAATCCAAGGTATGATCGAGCGCCTGCAGGGTCACTCCGAAGCGGCAGTAAAAGTCATCAACGAGAGCAGTAGCGCTTCGCAGCTGACTGTCGAGCAAGCCAGCCAGGCCGGGGAAAGCCTGACCCAGATCGCTCAATCACTGCGTAACTTAACGAGCTTGAATGCTTCAATTGCAAGTGCCACCCTACAGCAGACCCACGTAGTCGAAGACATCAACCAGAATGTTACTCAGGCGGCCGGCCTGGCCCATAACAATGCCTTGGCCGCCGAGCAATCCAGTGCCGCCGGCCAGCGATTGGGGCAACTGGCGGATCAGCTCAACCGGTTATTAGGCCAGTTTCGCGTCTAAGGAAAAGCATGAGCACCATGGAACACCAAGAAGTCGATCTCACTAAACCGCAAAACCAGGATCTGATTTGGGATATGGACAACATAGCCCGACGCGAACTGGCAGAGCGGTTTATCAAACTGTTCGAGAATCGCTTGTGCGTCTATTCGGAATCCGTCCGCCAGCTCTATACCAACTACAACCTGCACTTCCCCAGCGATATGGGCCGCAAGATGGTAGTGCTACCCAATCCTTATGCGTTCCACGACACCCTGCATGGCATCGATATGCAGGCCATACGCAAAACCGGGCTTTGCGTGCTCCCCGGCGCCGTCTTGGGCAAACCCGGCCTACTGCTGACCACACAGCTCAAGAGCGGTGGCCCGGGCCCGAAAACCATGCCGTTCAAGGCGGCGCTGGCGCAAATAATCAGCAGCCAGAAAAAAGCCGGCGATGTTTTCCTGCCGATCATGATGAAAGGCGACTTGCGCGAGTTCGATCAACAGATGCCCTACATCCACCTTCATCGCCTGCAGGTGAACAGCCTCACCCGCCTATCCAGCTTCGAGCGCGACGACATCCAACAGAGCATCACCCACAAGCTACTGATGCTGTATCGCCAAGCCGATAGCCTGAACTGCTAGCGGGCCTACGCAGTCATGACGCTGGTCCAAGCCAACAGCATGCACAAAACCACTACCGACGTTAGCGGCGTGCGTAGGCTCGAGTACCAAAGCGGCGCCAACCCTAGATGCACCGCTCGCAAATCGGCGAGATACAGCCCGACAAACGCAAATAGAAGAATGGGCAATGCCAAACCGATCGGCATACCTCCGGCAATCGCCAGCCAACCGAGCAAAGGCGCAATGACCGATAACGCGAGCTGTATCTGAGCGCGCTCATCCCTCTCTTCGGCACGCATCGCCAGTCCCCAATGGATGGCTCCCATAAAAGCCAAAATCACCGCGGCATAATCCAGCAGCGCCGAAAGCACGAATTCCCGCCACCCCAGCGGAATCACCCATATTCCCAAAGCGCCGCCGACAAAAGGCGTGAGTCCCGCATACCCCAGCAGAATGGCTAGCCGTGGCGGCTTTTCAGCGTCGAACGGATGCATTTTTCACTCCTTAGTTCCAGTGGATGTCCATTTTTCATCTATACCTATCTGAAATGATGCGCAAACGATTGCAACGATAAGCTTGCTTCAGCATACAAATGCAGCTGGCATCTTGCTATTACACGATCTGCTTGGCATAAATACATACAAATAAAAACGCCACAGGGAAGTACCTGATGCATAAGCTACGCCGCGCCCTTTATGGGCTTCTGCTGTTAGTGGTTATCGGATTAGGTATTGGCTTGTACTTTGTGGCCTATCCAAATCTCCCCGCCTACCAACAACCGGAAAAGCTCCATTATCTCGATCAATGGAGCAAAGAAGACCGTGAGACCTTCTACTACACCCCCCAAGGCACTCAAGTTAAAGGCCTGCGCTATACCTGGTTCGGCGCACTGGAAATGCCGCTTGGCTCGAGTAAATTCGCCGACCCGGCTTACCTTGCGCGCTTCGGCTTTCTAGTCGACCCGCAACAACAAGCAACTGCGCTCAATCCGGCGAATCTACCCGTTGGTTTTACTCGACACGAGGATAGCGAGACGGGGCTCGACTACCTAGATATAAGTTGCGCGGCGTGTCACACCGGACAGTTGCGCTATAAAGGCCAAGCGATACGTATCGATGGGGGAGCAGCTCTGCACTCCCTCGCCTCGACCGTACCTACCGTGAAAGGCGGCAGTTTTGGCCAGGCACTTGGCATGAGCATGGCGTTCACCTATTACAACCCGCTCAAATTCAGACGTTTCGCTAAAGAAGTGCTAGGCGAGCAGTATGAGGATGGCCGTGCGCAATTACGCAAAGACTTCAAAGCGGTGCTTGATCGCCTGCTCGGTACCGCATTCAACGATTGGCACCGCGGCCTATATCCGACCGAGGAAGGCCCTGGACGCACCGATGCTTTCGGGCGTATTGCCAATACCGTGTTCGGTGACGTTATTGACGCGAAAAACTACCGCATCGCCAACGCTCCCGTAAGTTACCCCCATGTCTGGGATATCTGGAAATTCGATTGGGTGCAATGGAATGGATCCGCCATGCAGCCGATGGCGCGCAATATCGGCGAAGCCCTTGGCGTAGGCGCTCCTCTGCAGTTATTGCAAACCAATGGAAGCCCTGTCGCCGAAGCCGAGCGCTATGCCTCCGGTGTTCGTATCCGCGACCTGTATACCCTCGAAGAAACCCTCAAACGACTGAAACCGCCGAGCTGGCCCGAGGCCGTGCTGGGCCAGATAGACCTTGAATTGGCCAGCCAAGGTCGCGCTCTGTTCAACGAGAACTGCGCATACTGCCATGCCCCTGACCCCAAGGCACCCGATAAGCGCTTTGCTCCCACGCGCGATCCCGAATGGCGCATGCGCATCGTGCCGACCAGCATTATCGGCACCGACTCCACAACCGCCGATAATATCGCCGACCACCGCTTCGACATCAGCAAATTGGGCTGGACTAAAGCCGAGCTGAGTAGATTGGATGTTCGCCTCTACGGGGCGACGCCAAACGATCTGGACTTGCAGAATATTTCCAGTGCCAAGGGACTTGCCTATATCACCGCCTATGTAGAGGACCGCGCCTACCAGGACGCCGGCATCCCACCTCATGAGCGCACGCACATGAATGGCTTCGACCTTCCGATAGGTGTTCAGGAGAAGCGCGGCTACAAAGCCCGTCCATTGGACGGCATCTGGGCTACCCCACCCTTTTTGCACAACGGCTCGGTACCCACGCTGTTCCAACTGCTCTCTCCGGTGTCGGAGCGCCAGAGTCAATTCTGGGTTGGTAGCTTCGAGTTCAACCCGAAACAGGTCGGTTTTGAAAACGCAGAATTTCCCGGCGGCTTCCTTTTCGACACCTCGATCACCGGAAATGGTAATCGCGGCCATGAATTCCGCGCGGGCTGCCGCCAAGATGGAGTAATCGGGCGAGCACTACAGCCCCACGAACGCTGGGCGCTGGTCGAGTACTTGAAAGTACTGGGCAATGCGAAGTTTGAAGCGCAATTGGAGCTCATCGAAGCCAAGCCTTGGAACCCAGGCCCCGCATGCGATTAGCCGAGCGGCGCACCCATAACCGAAATAAAGCAGTGGCTTATCCAAAAACAACCATACACAAGGACTTGTCTCAATGCTCAAACGTCTCTGGCTCTGGTTCGGTC